>NZ_JAAGOZ010000040.1:0-31869 GCF_010499845.1 Salipiger sp. PrR007
GTCCTGAACGGCTACACCGCGCTCGGAATACCCGTCACGGAAGCTGTGGGATAAGTCCGTCCGGGGAAAGGGGAACCTCGGCCTTAAGCCGATTTGTGCATCAGAGCCCTTGACACTAATAATTAGCTATCTATGTTTTTTCCCGGCGATGGTTCCCCGGAAGAGGAGCCGGATTTCATCGCTGCATCAAACTGGAGGAAATTCATGTCACGGACAGCCAATTTGGCCGGCCCGCGTTCGCGGACCGGAATGGTGGTGCTTTGCCTCGCTCTGACCGCGGGCTTCGCCCCGCTCGCGTCGGCGCAGGAGCAGCCCGCCTTCAACGAACATGCGGGAACCCTGCCGGACGGGACGGCATGGCTGATCCGCGTGCCCGAGAACTGGAATGGTCGACTACTCAGGGATCTGGATTTCGCCAGCAACGTTTCGGTCGCGTCAGCGGTCCAGCGGTATGACGACCTGCTCGGTCGTGGCTATGCCTTCGCCGGGCTCGCCCGGCACCCGCTGCGCCTGTGGCAATACGATCCGCAGCGTGAAATCCTGAATCTACAAGCTGTTCAGGACATTTTCACGGACCTGGAGCGCGCTCCTGACATGGTGCTGCAATACGGCTGTTCTGGCGGAGGGCTCGACAGCCTCGCTTCGGCCGAGGATTACCCGGACAGGATCGACGGTGCCGCCGTGCTTGCCGCCCATACGCCGGTCTGGATCATGAGCAGTTTCCTGGATGGCTGGTTCGCCATGCAGACCCTGCTGGGCGAAAGCTATGAGGCCGCTGGGCACGGTCCGGCCAGCGATCTCGCCATCGTCGGCCTGCCCAATGCCGGAGCGGGTGGCGAGCGCAGCCTTGACGCGATCCGTGCGTCCTGGATGGCCGCCATCGAAACGGCGGGCGAAAGCCCGGAGGGCCGCGCGCGGCTGGCGCTTGCCTTCGCCATCGGACAGTGGTCGCCGTGGATGGTCGAGGGGACCGAACTACCCGACACCGCGGATGCCGGCGCCATGGCCGACATGATCGTGGCCTCGGCGCTGCGCATCGGCGGTAATGTTGGCGGGTCCTCGCGGCTTCTGTTCGAAAACGCCGCATCGGGGCAGCAACTTTCCGGGAACGAGGGGGTCGACTATGCCGCCTTCTACCAGAATGCCGCACCCGCGATGGCGCGGACGGTTGAGGCGCTCTACGAACAGGCCGGTTTGGACCTTCAGGCCGACATTGCCAGGATCGACGCCGCCCCCCGCATCGCGGCCTCGGATTATGCGCGCGATTTCTGGGCCGCAGACGGGCGCACGACGACCGGCGATCTGCAGGTTCCGGCGATCCGCATCCACATGCTGGGCGACTGGGCCATTCCCTACACGCTGATGGAAGGCTACGGCGCGCTGGTGCAGGAGCAGGGTACCGGCGATCTGTATCGGCAGTCGCTGGTCCAGGGCACGGGCCATTGCGAGTTCACGGCTGCCGAAAGCACGGCCATCGTCGAGACCCTGGTCGAACGGATCGAAACGGGCGCCTGGCCCGAGACATCGCCCGAGGCGCTGAACGCCGCAGCCGAGGCGCTGGAAACCGGGAGCGCCCCCCGGTTCATCGAACACGGTGATTGGCGCGTGGCAGCCTATAACCGGCCCTGGGTTCCGGCAGAATGAGCCGATGGGGAACTGGCGCTGCGCCGGTTCCCCCACAGGTCCGGTGGCGCAAGTCATTGGTGGACCGTCGCCAACGCGCAGTGGGCATCTCTGGCGAGGGCAAGTGTTCCCATGTCTGGACGACCCCTGCTGCGCAAGCTGGGAATTGACGCGCCTATGCCGAAAGCAGTCATGTCTACGGCCTTTGTGGTGCGGTCTAGCCGCTGGCCCAGATGAAGTCCGCGGATCGGGTCCCAATCAAAATTGCGCGCTTTCTGCGCCTTGACCCCCTGGGGTGTCCCGATCCCCGGTTCGACCGGTTTGTCATCTCTTCTCAGCTTCACGCATTCCGTCAGCGGTTCCGCGCTCAGGAGACAGGGGCCGCGTAGATCTCGTTGGCGTTGTTGCAGAAAGTCGGCCTGAGTTGTGAGTGCCCCTTTCCCATTCAGTTTCATGCCACGCGGACGACGTGGGCGGTGCCGAGCGCGTTGAAGCGATTGACAAGGGCGACCCGGATGTGGATTTCGGCGGTTTGGCGATCTGGATCCCGCGCGGCGATGCGCTCACCGAAGGCCTTCAGGCATCGCATCTTGGCCTCCACTCGGCTACGGGCGTGGTATCCGGTCCACCGCTTCCAGAATGCCCGACCGTAGTGACGCGTGGCGCGCAGGGTTTCGTTGCGCGCCTTGGCAGCCGGGCAGTCCTCTTTCCAAGCTCGACCGTTCCTTCGGGTCGGTATGATTGCCGTGCCACCGCGTGCGATGACGGCGCCGTGGCAGCGGCGGGTATCGTAGGCACCATCCGCGGTCACGGTGCCGATGTCCTCGTCCTCGGGGATCTGGCCCAACAGGTCCGGCAGGACTGGGCTGTCGCCTTCCCGGCTAGGGGTGAACTCGACGGCCCGGATATCCGAGGTGGCGATATCCATCGCCAGATGCACCTTGCGCCATTGGCGGCGGCCCTGAACGCCATGCTTGCGGGCCTGCCATTCGCCGTCGCCAAGAAACTTGATGCCGGTGCTGTCCACCAGAAGATTCAGCGGCCCTTCGGCACGGCGATAGGGGATCTGCACCTTGAGGGTCTTCTGTCTGCGGCACAGCGTCGAGTAGTCCGGAACGGGCCAGTCTAGCCCTGCCAGGCGCAGGAGGCTCGCGACCATTCCGGCTGTCTGCCTGAGCGGTAGCTTGAACAGAACCTTGAGCGACAGGCAAAACTGGATCGCGGCATTCGAAAAGACCGGCGGGCGCCCTGGGCGTCCCTCATGCGGCGCGTGCCAGGTCATCTCCTTGTCCAGCCAGATCAGCAGCGATCCGCGCTTCCTGAGCGCATCGTTGTAGCTGGACCAGTTCGTCGTGCGGTAGCGGGCGGGCTTGGGCTTGCTCATGCAGATCGTCTAACCGCATGGATTCCCGATGTGAATCCTTCACCGACTGAGTTCTGCAACAACGCCCGTCCGGCCTGAGATCAGCCTCCCGGATGCGACAGGTCCGTTCGTGTTGGCGCAGGCCGATGAACGCGCCGATATCGACATCTCTGGCAGCGCCTTCGACTTCGTTCGGAGCATCCGCGTCTACCATGTCCAGTTCAGCCAACATCAGGATCGTGACGGTGATTGCATCCGCTACGACTCGACTAGGCTCGGCTCCTACGGTGTGCAGGGCGATTATCGCTGGCAGAGATCGAGCGTGGGAGCTGTTCCACCTGCCTCGCTTCTGCCCCGTCCCGAGCACTGTGGTTGGGTGAGTTATCGCTCGGTCTTCGTCGATTGGCGCGACCATGAAGGAAACTACGGCTTCGAAGAGGTTCGATACTGAACCCCATGCGGGCCAGCGTAGCACTGGCCCGCTCCGATCAACTTGCACCGGAGGCAGTGCATCACCCCAAAAAAGGGAAACGACGCCAGACCGAGAAGCCTGACGCCGCGCTAGAAAAAAACCCCTGAACACGGTCTTTTTAGCGCAGTGTCCGAACCCCTGCAACCAGCAAAGTGTTTTTGCTGGCAAGAATGTTGTTTGCTCTCGACATGGCATCGTCTCTTAGGAGATACGACCATGGAACCAACGACCGGCCTGATCCTCAGGCGAATCACGCAGACAGACCTCTCCGTTTCGGCGCACAAGCTGGCCACGCTCATCCTCGACGGAATTGCGTGGAAGGATGGGTATAACGGCCTGCCCCGCGGCACGGCTGCCTTCACCCTGTCCTCTCTGGCGGCGAAGATGGGCGTCTCGCGCCAGTACCTGAGCGTTCTGCTGAGTGAGCTTGAAACTTCTGAACTGAAGCTTGAGCGCGAGAAATCGAACGGCAAGTTCGCCCCCTGGCTTTTCCGCTTCGCGGCCTTTGACGACGGCGAACAGACCCACGATCTCGTGTCAGGCGGAGGCGACACATCACTATCTAGAGAAGAATCTAACAAAACTATATTCACAGGACAGATCAACATTGACGGTTGCTCGAACGTGTTCCGAACATGCTGGGCCGAGCTGATCAAGGCCGCGAAGAGCGCCCTACCCTGCTGGAACGTCGATACGCAAGTGATCTGGGAACGCTTCCTTGCCTTCAACCGGGCCCGTGGGAACAGCAAGGTTCCGGCCGGTTTCCTGCTCGGCTTCATGCGCCGGTGGCGCACCTCGCTTGGAGAAGCGACGCGCCCACCGGCTCTCCCCGCACCACAGCCGGTTCAAGAGCCACGAGAGCGCGAGCTGCACGAACAGATCAAGGCTGCGCCAAGCTCGAACCGCCAGTTTCACGCGTCAGACCTGTGTCGCGTCATAGGGCAAGCGGCGTACGATGCGCGCATTGTCGCCGTGATCCGGCAGTTCGGTTGCCCGAGGTTCACTGCTACGCTTGCAGTCCACGGGCGTGCAGTCCTGGCGGGCGAAATCTCGCGGTGATGATGGATCGGGTGCCACAACTCTGGCCAGAACGTATTCAGTCAGGGCAGTTCTGGGATCAAAGCAGGTCGGCGAATTGCTCCAGGTCGGCAACCGTGGCGACCAACCCCTGCTGTGTCAGGATCGCGAGATACTCGTCGACGCTTTTGAGCGGATTCTTGAGGCGCGCGCGAACTTTCCGCAGCGCGGAACAGACCAGACCGGGCGCGAGAGACAGTTGGTTCCGGAAAAAGTCGTCAGGGTGTTGGGTCTCGATGCCAAAGGGCGCAAGTGCCGCTGGTGGGAAGTCCTTCAGGTTCTGCGTGACGATCGCGTCACAGCGCCCAACGATTGCCGCCGCCAGAACGTGCCGATCGTCAGGGTCCGGCAGTGTTAGGGCCGGCACCAATGCCTCGTAGCCGGTGACCAGACAGTCGCGTGTGGCCCTGTCCATCAAGTCGCGAGTTCGTTCCAGCGCGGCGCGCTCCCGATGAGGTTCATTGCGCAGAAGCGCATCAATCCACTCCTGTCGCGTTGCCCTTTAATCTGAGACGGGGCGCGTTTGGCGAAAATTTTTGCCCTTAATTGTGAGATGCGGCTGTCATGGGGCCTTTGCTTCTCGCGCGCCTTTGCGCGATGTGATCAACCGCAGCAAGCAGGCGCTGTTCCTTCTCGAAGGCGCGCAAGAGAGCAACCCTTGCATAGTCGTCGATGCTTTTGCTGACGATGGCTGCCTTAGCCAAGGGATGGGATCGAGCGGCGGCGATTGCGGCGAGGCAGAACAGCCTAACTTCCGATCTGGGGTTCTGGACAGCGAACGACGGATCCCCGCGGAAGGTTTTGAGTGACATGGCAAAGGTGACTGCGCGCATTGCGCGCCGAAGTTGCTTGGGGCCGCGCGATCGCGCGGCGCACTCAAGCATCCCTGCCCCGCGGCGCGCTCGGTATATCAGTTTTCCGGATATTTGTTCCTCACCGGGTTTGCCAAGGGTCTGCACAAGTCTCGTCCCGCAGAATTGGCAGTCAAATGCCCAGGCCCGCCTCCAATGCCTGAGCGAAAGGCCCTCTCGGGAGCATTGCATGCAATGCTGGAATGGTATCTGAGCCGTCAGCGAAGCTTCTCGTGCTGTCATCGCCGGAAAGGCCAAAGATCGCACGACATCTGGGTCGACACGTGCGGCATTGGCAATCTTCTCTGCCGTAGCCGCGTCGATGCTGAAGTCCAAGGCAGTGCCATGCACGTAATCGATTTGTATATGAGCCAGCAGTTCCGTGTCATCACAGTAGTTGGTCGCAGCCAGCCGAGATAGCCAACCTGACAACAGCTCGTCTGGCAGCGGCGTGACAGTTTTCGGCAGCGGGCGCGGCTTCACACCCCGGACTTTTCCAGCCGCCGATGGGAGTTTGCATGGCGCGACCAAACCGGTGTCCATTTCGCGATCGCGTCATCAGTGATGCATTCCTCACCTGTGCCAATGGCGTCTATGGAAAGATCCTTGATCAGGGCGAAGATGCGCGAGGTCACCCCACCGGTCAGCGCAAGTATCTGCTTGAGCGACTTGACCTTCAGATTGGATTTCTTCTCGAGAGGCATTGCCGCGATGAGTGTCTGGATCATGTCCGAGAACTCGGCATCGTCGCGCCAGTTTGGCAGGTGATGTTCGTCCAGCCGCCTGGCAAGCTGGATATCACCACGGATGGCATCGACGGCCTCGCTGACCCCGAGGCAGACCAGCGATACTTCGAGTTCATTGCTGAGATACCGCAGAACATTGAGAAAGCGGCGCTGTTCGCGGTGGGTCCCGGCCAAGAGGTTGTGAACCTCGTCGATCATGATCATCCGAAGGCCAAGGTCGCGTAGGAGCGCGATGACGCGGACTTCGAGGGAAGCCACATTTTGAGCGCGGGCGCTCAGTGCCGTCGCCGGGGCGCCGACGGCGGCCAGGATGTGCAGGTAGAACCGCCGTTCGTCAGGCGCAGGCGGCGCTTGCAGAAGCAGCAGCGGTGTGCGGGTAATGCCTGACGCAGGATCGTAGTCTGGTGCGTACTTGCGCGACAGGTTTCGGGCGATCATCGTCTTCCCGATCCCGGAGGCACCATGCACAAGAAGCCCAGGCATACGGGTTTGCCGTGGCGCTTCGATCATACCCTGCAAGCGGTCCAACACCTGTTCGGCCCGTGGAAAGCCGATCCAGATGTCTGATTGAATGAGGGCGATCCGACCGTCTTCTTCAGTTGTCCCTGCCCTCAATTCACCATCTCTCCACCTTGAACAATGGGCGCGATGTATCACCCGTGTCGATCGGGCGCAGCCCTTCGGTTGACGAAACGGCCGAGTTGGCGCCCTGCAATGCCCCTTTTCGTTCACGGGTTCTGCGTTCGGCCTTCGTCAGGCCCCGGCTTTCAGCCTCGATCTGGCGTTGCTGTCGGATCAGCTCAGCCAGAACCAGCTCATTGGACCCGGACTTGCCAAGGGCCCGAGCCTTCCTCATGGCTTCGCGATATTCCCAGAGGGACGCTGGCGGAATTTCCAGGTTTCTGTAACGCGCCTCAACAAATCGGCCATCGTCTAATTCAACCCAGATCATTGAGATATCGCGAGGATCGTAGCGGACGACCACCTTTCCATCCCCGCGCCCAATGTGACCTGCCAGGGCATCGGACCAGTACCGTATCTGGAACAGATGGATACCGTCCCGCCTGACCTTGCGCAGTTCGCTCGGCAGGAAGCTCACCTGAAAGGCGTCCATCTCGAAGGGGATGTCGCCCGTCATTTGCTCTGAGAGCGCCTCCCATTTGGCAACGGGCGTGCAGCCAAGACTTGAATGTATTCTGTTGTTGTAACGGCAGATTTCCAAAGCAAACCAACGATCGAATTCGCTCAACGTCATCGTGGCCATGCCTTCGGCATCATAGTCGCCCTTGGTCGCGATCGAGGATTGCGTTGTTCCCGGCAACAGGTGGACGGCCCCCATCATCGTCCCGATCAACCGTTCGATGTGACCTCCGAAGTGAGGACTTCCCGGCGGCCGATAGACCAGATCGATCCCCCATTCCGCGCATGCCGAACGAAAGGCCCGCGACCGGAAATCGCGGCCATTGTCGACGTGCAGGCTGAGCGGTTTGCCCTGTGCGGGCCAAGGAATATTGCACGCCAATTCCGCCAGAAGTTCCGCCTTGGGGGCCACCGCCTGTGTCAGGCAAAGCGCTACTGACAATCGCGAAGGCGCCTCGAGAGAAGTGTAGTATCCGGTTACCATCCGCGTTGCGATGTCGATCGCCAGAGTGACCCAAGGCCGCCCAATTGGTTGGCGTTCAAAGCTATCGACAAGAATGATGTCCGCCGGCGTATGATCAATTTGGACGATCTCCAGTGGCACACAGGCCTTGTTCCTACCTATGACCGGCGCAAATTTTTGGCGGGCCGCTTTTGCGCCCTCTCGTGCCTTCGCAACTTCGCGGGCATCCATCGCATCCAGACGACGCTGAACCGTCCGCCGTGTCGGCGCCTGCAAGCCCTGTTGCCAGCACGCGCTACGGATTTCTGTCACGACGCGCGACAGGCTCGAACGCTCCCGGCGCAAGAAATAACGGCGCAGATGTTCTTCGATCACCGCTTCGACCTTGCTTGATATCAAGGCCGTACCGGCTGGCCGGCCCCGTTTCCGCGGAGCCAGGGCACTGGTGCGTCCACCTTCTTCGACCAGCCGTTTTATCCAGCGCCAGACCGTCGCCCTGCTGACACCAAGCTCCCAAACGGCGTCATTGACGCCACTTTCCAGGCTGTCAGTTCCTTTAAGATATGCTTGGACAAGCGGGCGCAGCACGGCGGCCCTGCGCGAATCTTCCGCACCAACAGCAACGGAGTCTTCGCCATCATCATCCATCGAAAATTGCCGCACATGTCTGTGAACCCTGTCGCAGGTTTAAGGGTAAAAATATCGGAATAAAAGGCAAAATCTCATATTTAAGGGCAAAGCACAGCCGTTGATTTCGTTGGATTTCTCATCTCACAATTAAGGGCTACGCGACAGCAATGTTGGAAGGTGATATTTCGGTCATCCGGAAAGTCCTTTCGATGATTAAAAGCTAGTCATTCCAGTAACTGGAAGGTCAAGGGTGAGCAGTGGACTTTTGCTGGGATTCATTCAATAAAGCTTCGCAAAAAGGACACCATCTCGGGATCATCCCATTCGGCCGGGCCGACCAGTCGCCCGAGCTCCCGCCCCTGCGCGTCGATCAGGATCGTCGTCGGCAGGCCAACGGTGCGCAGCGCGGTCATCGAAAGCATGGTCTGGTCGACATACATATTGAGATTGGTGACACCGATCTCGTCGTAGAAACGCCGAACGATTTGTGATCCGGCCCGGTCGATGGAAAGGGCAACCACTTCGAAGTCGTCGCCGCCAAGTTCCGCCTGAAGCGCATCGAGCGTCGGCATCTCTTCGCGGCAGGGGACGCACCAGGTTGCCCAAACATTCACGAGGATCACTTTGCCGCGAAAATCTTCCATGTCTCCGCGGCTGCCGTCATCTTTCTCGTAGCGCACATTGGCGACAGGCTGCGGGGTGTCGTGAAGTGCAAACCCTTGCGGTGTCGCGAAAGCCGCGCCGACGGACAGTGCCCAGGCGATCAGCGGCGGTTTCAGATTTTTCATGGCGTTTTCTCCTTGGCGGATTGGGTTTTGTGGTCACGGACGATCGGCAGCAGCGTTTCCTGCACGATTGCTCGTGTGATCGGACCAACATGGCGGTAGGCGATGGTGCCGTCGGGCGCGATGACGTAGGTTTCGGGCACGCCATAGACGCCCCATTCGATACCGGCGCGTCCGTTGATGTCGGCCCCGATGCGCGCGTAGGGATCACCCAACTCGTCGAGCCAGGCGCGCGCCTGATCGGGCGGGTCCTTGTAGTTGATTCCGTAGAGCGGCACCTCACCGGTTGCACTCAACTCCATGAACAACGGGTGTTCGGCACGGCAGGGCACACACCACGAGGCGAAGACGTTCACCAGTGACACGTGTCCGATCAGGTCCTGCGTCGAAAGACCTTCTTCTCGGCCGAGCACCGGGGGCAGCGCGAAGTCGGGCACGGGTTTGCCGAGAAGTGCCGACGGCAAGTCGTCGCCACCCCTGAAAAGCCCCCAACCGAACAGGACCATGAGGGCAAAAGCTATCAGCGGAACCAGCACGAACCCGGAGATACTACGTCGCGACACAGGGTCGGCATTTCCCTCGACCTCTTCCGTCATGGCTGCGCCTGCTCATCGGCAAGGGATCGGCTTTCCTGCGACGCGCGGATCCGGTCGGGCCATGTGCTCTTGATGTAGTCAATGATCGCCGTGATCTCATCGTCTGTCAGCACATCCTCATATCCGGGCATGTCGCTTTCGTACCCGTTCCCGACAATCGCCGCCGGTCCGCGTTTCACGATGTCGAGCAATACGCGGTCGGGGTGATGCCAGGTATGGCCGGAGGCGTCGTGCGGCGGGGCAGGCAACCTGCCGTTCGGCAATCGTGTGCGCCAATCTGATTGCCCCTCCAGGTTTGCCCCATGGCAACTGGCACAATTCTCTTGATAAAGGCGCTCGCCCATGAGCACGTCGCTCTGCGCCGCTACGGGCAAAACCGTTGTGGCGAGCAGGACAGCCGAGAGCCTAATCGTGTTTTTCACTAAGTTTCCGCCTTCTTGTTACGAGCCACCTACAGAGGACGATGAGTGCCGCGAGCGACGACAGGACAAGCAGGACGCAAAGCGCCCAGACCAACCCCATCGACAACAGGCTGTCGCCGCTGCTGGCACCCTCAATCCGCATTCTGGCACATCTCTATTTTCCGCTGTCCGAGCGGATGTATTTGACCAAGGCGATCGCCGCGAGCACCAGCACACCCACGATCAGCAACCAGACGAGGCCCATCGCAATCATCATGCCGCCGCCCATCATTCCACCGTCCATCATCATGCATTCCATCCTTTGTTTTCCCTTGAAACCGGTCTGGCACGGGTTCGCACCAGACCGCGCGATTGATCATTCGACCGAATATACGGTCGGGCTCACACCTTCCTCGACGGTGTAAATCTTGAAGGGCTCCTGTTTCGCGCCGCCCATACCCGGCGACCCCAATGGCATGCCGGGAAGAGTCACACCGGCAATTTCCGGGCGCTCTTCCAGCAGCCTGTTGACGACATCAATCGGCACGTGGCCGCTGATGACGTAATCGTCCAAAAAGCCTGTGTGGCAGCCTTGGAAGTCATCCGGGATGCCCGCATCGCGGCTGATCTGCGCCAGATCGTGGGTCGGCTTCACCTCCACCGTGAAACCGTTCTCGCGCAGATAGTCCGCGTAACTCTCGCAACATCCGCATTGTGGGTTCTTGTAGAGCGTGACCTCCTGCGCCGCGGCAGGCGCGGCATTCAGGCTCATCGCAAGGACGGCGACGGCACCTGCCGTGCCGAGGCTGGCAAATCCAAGTATCTTCTTTATCGGTTCATTCATTTTCATGGTCCTAAGTGTGTGAGTTTCAGGTTTTGGTCGTGCCAGGTTCGACACGGATGACGCCCATCATGCCCGCCGCCTGGTGTTCCAGAATGTGGCAATGGAACATCCAGTCACCGGGATTGTCCGCGGCGAAGGCGATCTCGACCCGTTCTTCGGGTGCCATCAGGACGGTGTCCTGCCATTCGCGATACCGAGTCGGTTGTCCGTTGCGGGCGATCACACGGAACGAATGCCCGTGAAAATGGATCGGATGGTGCCAGGCGGTGCGATTATCCATCTCGAACACGTGCGACGTGCCCTGCGGCAGGACCAGCAAGGGGTCCATCATATGACCCGTCGCGGCTTCTCCGTTGATGAACCACATGTTGCCCTCGCGCATCTGGTCCATCATCGACCCCATACCGCTGCCCATCATCATCTGCCCCATCATTCCGCCGTTGAAGACGATCTGGTGCCGCGCGGCCGACGCCATGTCCGGTTCGGCCAGCGGGTTGGGCGGCAGGTCCATCGACCAATCCGGCACACTGTCCCGCAGCCTGTCAGGCCCGTAGACGAGGTCGACCAGACGGTATTCGAGGCCTTCGTAGAAGACATCGGTGACGGTGACGACTTCTCCGGGCTTGCCAGTCATGTCGATCACCAGATCAACACGCATGGCTGGTCCGATCACCACAATATCGCTGTCAGGGGCATGGGGAGTCACGGGTTGACCGTCCAAAGCGACCACAACCGGTGCAAGACCACCGAAATCCAGCCCGAATATCCGCGCGTTCGCCGCATTGACTAGCCGCAAGCGGATGCGCTCACCGGGCCGCACCGCGATGCGGTCGGGTATCTGGCCGTTGATGGTCACGGAATTACCAATACGACCGCCGTGCGTCGCGTCGTGGCGGTTGCCGAAGTCATCCGCAATTTGCCCGTCCCGGGTCATGCGCCAGTCGTCCAGCATCCAGGTCAGGTCACGATCCACGCGGATCGGGTCCGCCTCCTCGACGATCAGTGGCCCGTAAAGGCCGCGTCCGACCTGTTCCGAACTGCGCTGGTGCGGATGGTACCAGAACGTGCCCGCATCCAGCGCATCGAACTCGTAGAGAAAATCGCCATCAACCGGGATCGGGTCCTGCGTGAGGAACGGCACTCCGTCCATCGCATTGGGCGTGCGAATGCCATGCCAGTGGATTGTGGTCCCTTCATCCAACCCATTCTGAGCCAGAACCCGCACGCGGTCGCCCCGCCGGACCCTGATTTCAGGGCCGGGGACGGACCCGTTATAGCTCCAGACATTAGTCGGGCCGTATGGTGACGGGCGCAGGGCGGCCTGTCCGGATGCCGCGCGTAGGACGAATGGGTCCCCAGTTGGATCGGCCATTGCCATTCGTGCAGGTGACAGAGCGGATAGGGCTGTGAATGCGGCACCTGTGCGAAGCACGTGCCTTCGTGAAATCGGTCTGTGGAGAATCATCGCAACTGCCTTGATCTGAAAGGGTCGCACTCAGCCAGCTTCGACCAAGGCAACAATCAGGCCTCGCAGCAGGCGAGGCCGGTATCAGGTTCAAACAGGCAGTTTGGGAGGGAACGGATCAAGCGACGGATTTGCGCCGACTGGGATCAAAGGTTCGGCACCCCGGATGGCAGTACCAAAGGGCATCGCGAGCCGCTCTGACGGCATCTTGGCAAGGAGGCCAGCCGTACCGCTGGAGCCGCAAGGAACAGGACACCCACCTTCACAGGCAGTACCGTCAGCAAATCCAGCGGGATCGCAACCATTGCAGAGGCCATCGGCGCTTTCGGTGGGTTCCATCTGCGCCATAGCCGTGATTGACATACTGGCCGACGACATATCCGGCGCAGTCACTGCACCGAAGGTCAGCATGAGAATCAAAACAAGGCGAAAAACGCAGGTCATACAGTTGCTGCTACAACCTTCCAGCAAGGGGAGGTCAAGTGACATTCTGTAACTTGGACGTGATACCCCTGTAGTGTATCCGCCTCAGACCTTCGTTACTGCCCTTCGCAGCCAGTTGCTCATGCAAAGGTTCATCAGTCCACTTGACGTTGGTCGACGTCAACTTGCCGTCGCAAATGAGGAAATGATATCCTCATGCTCGGTTATCTTTTCTCGTGAGTATGAGTTTCCTCCCCATCTCTCGAATTACCGTGACCATAGAGATCGGCGTTCTGATGAGCGCGATCCTCGTGCTCGAATTCGAGGCTGGAATGGCTGATGCCGAATTCTCCCTTCAGCCGCTTCTTGATCGCGCTCTTGATCTCTTCAATCTTCGACCACCCCTCGGCTGCCACGACGACATGGCAGTCGAGCGCAGCCTCGTGCTCTTGCATTTGCCAGAGATGGACGTGGTGGACGTCGGCGACGCCTTCGACTTTCCGCATCGCTTCGACGACGGCCTCGTTGTCGATGTCCGGCGGGCTCCCGAGCATCAGGGTTCGGATTGGGCCGCCTATTTCAGTGAAAGACAGATACAGGATGTAGATGGCGATGCCGATGGTGATGGCAGGATCGACCCAACGCATGTCGTAAAGGATGATCAGCGACCCAGCGACGATAACCGCGACCGAAGCAAGCGCGTCCGACAGGTTATGCAGGAAAAGCGCGCGGATGTTCACGCTGCCCTTCTGCATCGAATAGGTCAGCATTGCGGTCAGCGTGTCGACCACAAGCGCAATTCCACCGAGAATGACGACGGTCCAACCCATGACTTCGGGTGGATCAATCATGCGCATGCCACCTTCGTAGATCAGGTAGAAGCCGATCAAAATCAGGGTGGTGTAGTTAACCAGGGCTGCGACGATTTCGACCCGACCATAGCCGAAGGTCATGCGCTCATCGGCTGGGCGGCGCGCGATCTTGCGTGCGGCGAAGGCAATGACAAGCGAGGCCATATCGGAAAAGTTGTGCAGCGCATCGGCGATCAGTGCCAGACTGCCCGAGAATATGCCCCCGACGACTTGCGCAACGGTAAGTAGCCCGTTTGCCCAGATGGCGATGGCAACCCGCCGATCGCCGGAATCCGGATCGAAATGCGCGTGCCCGTGGTCATGTGGCATTGGCAGGCTCCGCGTGCGCGTGTGTCGCGCGTCGGTCAGTCTTCAGGCGGCCGCTGCGGAAACCACGTACGCGCGCATTCATCCAGTGGCGAATTATATGACGGTAAAGGGCGCCACGCAGCCATCCAAAGGATTGCTCATGGGACAAATAGAAGGCGTCCGGCGTATCAAACACGCCGAAATCCTGCACGATGCCGGTTTTCTGAATGTAGGTATCTTCTCCGTTCCAGGCGACGGGAGGCGCGCCAAGGCAATCCGTGCCCGCGCCATAACCGCAGAGACTGTCCGTGTCCGAGAAAGACGTTTGCAGGACTTTGAGGAAAGCGTCATCCAGGATGAAGCCTTCAAGGTTGATCCAGGCACCTTGAAATTCGATCTCGACCCATGAGTGGAGAATTTCCTGCGGAGCAAGCGGATACACCAGCTCAGGGACAACACCGCGCTGCAAGCCTTTATGGATAGTAAACCCATGCAACCGGCAACGAATGCCAACACCACGCAGCAGCGCCATCAAGAGCGTGCCTTTGGTATTGCACTGCCCGTAGCCGTCGGAAAGCACTTCGGATGCGGGGATGTCGTCGGCTCGATTGTATCCGAACGCGATTTCATTCCGAACGAAATCATAGGCAGCTCCGATCCGATCGTATTCGGATAAGCCGCGCCAGCCGCGGGTCTCAATTAGATGCGCAAGAGGCGCGGCGTCAAAATCCAGTAGTTTGGTGGGTGCAAGTAGGGGGTCGGTCATCTGCAACGGAGTCGCTCCTCGAATCGTCTTGGAACAAACCTAATTGCTATAGTCACTATAGCTTCAACCCTTTCTTCAGAAAGAATCTCCCGCAACTATTTGCCCGTGTGAACCGCTTTGTGGTGTTCGCCATGTGCGTCGCGTAGAATATCGATACCGCCCCAGGCCGCGATCCCGGCGACAATCACGCCGACGACGAGGTCCGGCCAGTTGGTTCCTAGCCAGGCGACGAGGCCACCGGCCACGACGATACCGAGGTTCGCGGCGAAATCGTTGTAACTGAAGGTGTTGGCCGCGCGGATGTTGACGTCCGGATTTTTGAGCTTAGCGAGCAGCCAAACGCAGACTGCGTTGATAGCCGCCGCGATCAGGGCCATTGCAATCATGATCGTCCCGAGCGGATCTGACCCACCGATGTAGCGGCGCCACGCATCGTAGAGGATGCCTGCAGCGAACAGGATCAGCAGCCCGCCGGAAACGTTCGCCGCCCCGCGTTTCCATTTGGCGGATCGGGACAAAGCGAAAAGGCTGATCGCGTAGACGAAGCTGTCGGAGAGGTTATCGAGCCCGTTGGCGATCAGGGCACTTGAGTCGCCGAAGGCGCCTGTTGCGAAAAAGGCCACGGCCAAACCGATATTGAGCGCCAGAACGATCCAAAGCGTCCGTCTCTCCATTGAATCTTGTCTAGCGGCCATTTTGTGGTTCCAGCTTGTGTTGTACGACACATTAACTTCTGCGGCTGATCTGCGTTCCAGCCGGAATGTTGGCTGAATTCCTTCAGGCCCCGATTTCCTCGTGCTCGGTCAGGCATTCCGAATGGTCCCGCAACACCTCAAGCACCTTGCAATCTCCCGTCCGCCCGCCGCTGCATTCGTGAACCATGCGTTTCAGTTCCGTGCGCAGCGCCTTCAGGCGGGCCATGCGCTGCTCCACCTGTTTGAGCTGGCGACGCGCGATGGCATCAGCTTCATCACAGGGCCGATTGGGATGGTCGCTGAGGTCGAGCAGCTCGCGGATCGCATCGAGCGAGAAGCCGAGTTGCCGCGAGTGGCGGATGAAGGACAGTCGATCAAGCTGTGCATTGTCGTAGCGCCTCTGTCCGCCTTCGGTCCTGCCAGGTTCGGGCATGAGTCCGATCTGTTCGTAGTACCGGATGGTCTGCACTTTTGTGCCAGTCTTCTTTGACAGAGTACCGATCGTGAGCATTTTCGCCTCCATGAAAAAGATACAGTTTGTGTAGGTTTTGCCGTCGGAATAAACAAGTGTCGGATTCACAGACGCGTGAGTTCAAGCTATACCATGATCTCGTGCTTGAACCTCTAGCAGCTAGAGGATGTATCCGCACAGGCAATAAGAATCAAAATCAGGCGAACAGGATTGTCCCTTACATCGGCACAGAAGTTTCTTTGGGTTTTGGCAGGCGTGGCAGCGCTTGCCTTCATATGGCTTTTGCTATGGTCCGATTATCGTGCCGATAGCGCCCGAACCGACGCCGAACCGCCTTTTTTCGCTGAGTTCGAACTGACGGACCACCAGGGTATGGTTCGAACCGAGGAGGACTTTGCGGGGCGCTGGATGCTGGTTTTTTTCGGCTTTACCAACTGCCCCGACGTCTGCCCGACGACCCTATCCGAGGTCGCGGCGGTGATGGACGGTCTGGGCGACGATGCCGCCAAGGTCCAGCCGATTTTCATAACAATCGACCCTGAACGAGAC
Source organism: Salipiger sp. PrR007 (assembly GCF_010499845.1). NCBI lineage: Bacteria > Pseudomonadati > Pseudomonadota > Alphaproteobacteria > Rhodobacterales > Roseobacteraceae > Salipiger > Salipiger sp. PrR007. The sequence goes on from NZ_JAAGOZ010000040.1 coordinate 16,522, forward strand.
ACGCCCGCAGCACTCGCCGAATACGTCCCGCTGTTCGATGCGGGCATCATCGGGCTGACCGGCACGCCGGAACAGATCGCCGCCACATCCGAGACCTTTCCGATCTTCTTCGAACGCGTCGAAGAGGCTGCGGCGCCGGATGGTTACACGATGGGCCACACGTCGCATCTGTTCCTCTTCGATCCCGACGCGGGCTTCGCCGACTCGTGGCCCTACGGCACCTCCGCCGAAGAGATCCTCGCCGATCTGGAAGAGAGGATCTGACCGACATGAACCGTATGTCCGGAGAAACAGCCCTCGGGCTGGCGTGGATCATCGCGCTCGTCGCCTCGCTTGCCGTGCTTTTCATCGGCGAGGTGCTGGGGCAGACGCCCTGTGTGCTGTGCTGGTTCCAGCGCGCCTTCATGTTCCCCTTGGCCATTGTCCTCGGGCTCGGCCTTTGGTGGCGGGACGGCCGCGTGGGGCGCTACGGCATCGCATTGGCGCTTGGCGGCGGCGCAATCGCCCTCTGGCACATGGGGCTGTACGTCGGTCTTGTTCCCGAACGCGTCCAGCCCTGCACGGCCACCGGCCCCTCTTGCACCGATGACAACCAACTGGTCGTCGGCATCCCTATCCCGCTGATGGCGCTCGCCGCCTTCGCGCTGATCGGGGCGCTGTCGGCCCTTTCATTGAAGGACACACGAACATGAATCGACGCGGCCTGATCCTGTCCGTTCTTGCCCTCGGCGCCGCCGGTTTCGGCGGAGCCACCTGGTTTGCAATCCGCCCCGGCCCAGTGGCCGAAGCGGAGCCCGTTGCTCCGGAACTTGCGGAGGCGATGATCCGCCCCTACTCGCCCATCCTCGGGCCTGCGGATGCGCCCGTCACGATCGTCGAATTCTTCGATCCGGCCTGCGAGGCCTGTCGCGCCTTTCATCCCATCGTGAAGGACATCATGGCCGAGCATGGGGAAGCTGTCCGCGTCGTGATCCGCTACACGCCCTTCCACGGCGCGGCATCCGAGGAAGCCATCCGCGTGCTCGAGGCGGCGCGCATGCAGGACGTTTACGTGCCGGTGCTCGAGGCCGTTCTGCGGGAACAGCCGAGATGGGCGTCGCACGGTGCCCCGGCGCCTGGCCTGATCCTTCAGATCGCCGCCACGGCCGGACTCGATGCCGAAGCCGCGCGCACGCAAATGCTGGCACCCGGTGTCGTGGCGATCCTTAACCAGGATCGTGCTGACGTCGAGGCCGTGGGAATTCGCCAGACGCCCACATTCTTTGTGAACGGCAAGCCGCTCGATCCATTCGGGGAGGCAGAGTTGCGTCGTCTGGTGGCCGCCGAAGTCGCTGCCGCGCAAAGCTGAATGGAAAGGGCAGGATCAGAACGATGAAAAAGTATATTTTGACTGGCACACTGGCCGCGCTTTTGACCCTTGGAGGGCTCTCGGTGCCCGCGCTGGCCGGACCCGAGGATGTTGTCGTCGAGAACGCGTGGTCCCGCGCCTCCATCGGGATGAACCGTCCCGGGGCCGCTTACATGACGATCCGCAACACTAGCGACGAGCCGGTGACGCTGATCGGCCTTACAACACCGCTCGCGATGATGCCCGAAATCCACGAGACGAAGACCAATGCCGAAGGTGTGAGCTCCATGAGCCCGGCGGGGGAGATCGTGATCGCCCCGGGCGAGAGCATCGCGCTCGAACCGGGGGGCCTGCACGCAATGCTGATGCGGCTGCAAGAACCAATGACGGAAGGGGACACTTTTCCGCTGACCCTGCTTTTCGACGACGGAGGCGAAGTGACGGTCGAGGTGCCGATCCTCGGCATCGCCGCGCGGGGGCCGGAGGACTGATGCGGCGACGGGCGATCCTGGGGTACGGCGCGGCCGTTGTTGGGGCGGTCGCCCTGATGCTCTTCGTCGGTTGGTGGCGGGTCGACGGACCCGGTGCACCCGCACCTGTCGGGCAGCTGACTGTGGCCCTGACCGAGATGGACTTCCGTCTGACGGATCATGAGGGCAACGTGGTCGGGCCGGAAGCCCTCATCGGGCGACCGACGATGGCGTTCTTTGGCTTCACCTACTGTCCCGATGTCTGCCCGACCACGCTATCGGACATTTCGGGATGGCTCGACGATCTGGGAGACGAGGCCGACGAGATGAACGTGGTTTTCATCACGGTCGATCCCGAGCGCGACACTGTCGAAACGATGGCCGAATATGTCGGCTACTTCCATCCGGCGATCCGCGGCTGGACGGGACCGGAAGAGCAGATCGCGCGCGTCGCGGACGGCTTCCGCGCCACCTACGTGCGGGTGCCGACGGAAAGCGGCGATTACACGATGAACCACACCGCGAGCGTCTTCCTGTTCGCAGCCTCTGGGCGGTTCGTCACCATGATCGACTATCACGAACCCAGAGAATTCGCGGTGCCGAAAATTCGCCGCGCGCTGGAAGAAGAAACGGAGGGGGCGACATGAGGCTCAGAACTTTGGCGGCTTGTGTTGCAATTGCGGGGACGGTTTCGGGTGCGGCTATCGCCATCTTCGATCTTTTGTCGAAAGAACCCGTGCCGCCGGAACTTGTCCAGGCAGGTAGCTGGATGCCCCAACGTCCTGAAGTCCCCCAGAACGTTGACATTCCCGTGACGCTGCCCGTGACGGCATGGGCAGACGATGCACACAATCTCAGCCCGCTGCCCCTTCTGCAGGTCGCTGTTGCCGACAGGCCGGTACGGGCGATCGAGCCACCGCTGTCGACATGGTCGCGCGACGTTGCAGCTGGCGAGACGCTCGATTTCTTGCTGTCCGAAGCTGGACTTGCGGCACCTGACAGAGCCGAAGTTGCCCTCGCGCTTGGCGCGGAATACGATCTGCGACGGCTGCGGCCGGGGCACTCGGTCACTGTTGCTTCGACCATGGACGGCAGCCCCCGCACCGTCTCACTCGCCGTCGAGGACGGGGTTCGGATCGAGGTGGTTTTCGGCGAGCAGTTGTCCACACAGGTCGTGGCTCCGGATCCGGAGATCGTAACCCTTGCCGGCGAAGCCGTAATCGACAGCTCGATCTTCGCGGCACTCGACGAAGCCGGCATACCCGCCCGTTTTTCCGTGGACCTTGCGCAGATGCTGGGTGGGACCGTGGATTTCCGCCGCGAGATGTCCGGCGGCGAAACACTAAGGCTTCTCTGGCGTGAGGCGCGGGTCGGCGAGGACAGGATCGGACAGCCCGAACTCGCCTTCGCCGCACTGGAGATCGGCGGTTCGCTTTACGAGATCGTATGGCCGGACGACGGCAGCGGTCAGGCGACGATCTACGTCGATGGCGAGGTGCTGCGCGTCTTTGCACAGCCGGTCGAGGGCGCACGCCTCAGCTCGGTGTTCGGACGCCGCACGCATCCGGTCTTTGGCAACGTCCGGATGCACACCGGCGTCGATTTTGCAGCGGCACGTGGGACACCGGTTCAAGCGACGGCACCGGGGCGGGTCAATTTCATCGGCTGGCGCGGCGGATATGGTCGCGTGGTCGAAATCTTGCACGGCTCCGACACCATGACGCGCTACGCGCATCTGAGCGCCGTGCCGGAAGACTTGGCACAAGGCCAACGCGTTGCGGCGGGAGACGTGATCGGCCGCGTCGGCGCGACTGGCACGGCGACAGGTCCGAACCTGCACTATGAGGTGCTCGTGGATGGGCGCCCGACTGACCCCCTCTCTGACGACCGGCTCGCCGAAGCGGCCGAGAGCGATGCGGATGATACCGCCGCGCTCTCGCGTCTGGCCGAGGCGCGGGCGCTTCTGAATGAAAACCTCGGCAGCGAGATTGCCAAAACGACAACCGAAAGGCTCTGACCCATGAAACGCATGACCCAAGCTCTTGCCATCACGCTCGCCCTGTTCCCAGCGGCCCAGGCCCTCGCAGAGGCAACGGCGATCGACGTCCGCAAGACCAACGGATGCGGCTGCTGCCTCTCGTGGATGAAACATCTCGAAGAGAACGGGTTTGTGCCGACCGGCCAGGACATGTTCGGCGGGCTTCTCGTGCGCTTCAAGCTAGACAACGGCGTGCCGCAGCGCATGGTCTCCTGCCACACCGCGCTCATTGACGGCTACGTGATCGAGGGCCATGTACCGGCCGCTGACATCCGCCGCCTTCTCGAGGAGCGCCCGGACGCCGTCGGCCTCGCTGTTCCGGGGATGCCCTATGGCTCGCCCGGCATGGGGCCAGAAGACGACCGCGAGGCCTATGATGTCTTCCTCATCCGCAAGGACGGGTCGACGGAAGTCTTTTCGAGCTACGCCGAAGGATAATCTGGCCCGCCCATGGAAAATTTGTCTCCGATAATGCTCGGCTTTCTCGGAAGTCTTGCCGCCGGATCGCTCACAGCAGTCGGAGCAGTTCCCGTGCTGTTCGGGCGCATCCCGTCTCGGGCCACACGCGATCTGTCGCTCGGCTTCGCTGCCGGTGTGATGCTCGCCGCTTCTTTCTTTTCGCTGATCATCCCGGCATTGGATGCGGCGGAGCCGATGTTCGAAAACGGCGCGATGCCTGCGGCCATCGTATGCGTTTCGATTCTTCTGGGCATGGGGGCTGTCGCCCTGATGAACGAAAAGCTGCCGCACGAGCACTTCAAGACGGGACGCGAAGGGCCCGAAGCGGCGTCTTTGCGGCGGGTCTGGTTGTTCATCATTGCGATCACGATCCACAACTTCCCTGAAGGCCTTGCCGTGGGGGTCGGCTTCGGATCCGGAGGTATGGAGGGCGGTCTGCCGCTCGCCATCGGCATCGGGCTTCAGAATGCGCCCGAAGGATTGGCCGTCGCTGTATCTCTGCTGGGCGAGGGATATCCGAAGCTGCGCGCCTGGGGCATCGCGGCGCTGACGGGCATGGTCGAGCCGATTGGCGGTTTGCTCGGGGCCGGCATCATCACACTGTCGGAACCGCTGCTTCCATGGGGTCTGGCCTTTGCCGCGGGCGCAATGCTCTACGTCATTAGCCACGAAATCATCCCCGAAACCCATCGCAGCGGCCATCAGAACAGGGCGACGCTCGGTCTCGCAGTCGGGCTCGTTCTGATGCTGTTCCTTGATGTCTGGTTGGGATGAGGCAATGTCACTAAACAAGGTATCTCCGATGATCGGCGTCTTCGCAGCACTTGCTGCGTTCGCGATCGATCAGATCACCAAAGCCATTGTCGTTGCGAATGCCGTCACTTTAAGCGCCGGGATTCCCGTGTTTCCGGGATTCAACCTCGTCTTTTATCGTAATGACGGCGTGACTTTCGGGATGTTGGGCGGCGCGCCGTGGTGGAGCCTCATCGCTCTCGCTCTTGCCATCTGTGTTTGGCTGGGGGTTATGCTGTTTCGCGCCGAAAATGCGGTCGAAACACTTGCCTATGGCGCGATCATTGGCGGAGCCCTGGGCAATGTCATCGATCGTGTGCGGTATCGGGCTGTAACAGACTTTCTCGATTTCTACATTGGCACAACACATTGGCCTGCCTTCAACTTGGCCGATGTATTTGTAGTCAGTGGCGTGGGGCTCTTGCTCGCCGCGCCATGGATCAGCGCGCGGCGTTCGATCAAGTCGTGAAGCCGGAAATTCTGAACCGCATCGCTCTGCGCCACCGTTTTCTTTCGCGGATGACGCTTGGTTTCGTCGCCGGGGCGCTGACCGTTCTGACTTTCCCGCCTTTCTCGCTTCTCTTGCTTGTTCCCGTTGCCTATTCCGCGTTGTTTGTCGGTCTTCGCGATCTCTCCTTCGGGCGCGCTTTCCTCGTCGGCTGGGCGTTTGGTCTTGGCCAGTTCGGTTTCGGGATTTCGTGGATCGCGGAAAGTTTCTACGTCGAGGCCGAGCGGTTTGGGACGATGGCGATCCCGGCGGTCGCGGGATTGTCCGCAGGTCTCGCGATTTTCCCAGCCATTGCCGCCGCGCTTTTTGCCGAAATCGCGCGGCGCGGAGTCATGGGCAGTCTCTTGACCTGCCTCCTGTTCGCGACCTCCTGGACCGTGGCCGAGTGGTTGCGTGGTCACGTTCTGACAGGGTTTCCGTGGAACCTCGCCAGCTACGCTCTGGTCGATTACGCCGCTTTTCGCCAGCCCGCCGCCTGGGTCGGAAGCTATGGGTTAAGCTTTCTCACCGTGTTCGTTGCGGTACTCCCCGGCGCGGCTGCCATGGCGTCCGGGCGGCAACGATTGACCATCTCGCTCATGGCGCTGGCCGGCATAGCGACGATGTGGGCTGTCGGCACGCTTCGCCTCCAGTCGGATGCACAACAGCCACCCACTGTCGACCTGCGCATTGTTCAAGGCAACATTCCACAAGAGGAGAAATGGGCTCCCGAGAACCGCGAGGCGACCTTCGCGCGCTATCTTGAGCTTTCAACCCGGCCCGGCGATTTCGACGTGCTTCTCTGGCCGGAAACCGCCTTTCCGGGTTTCCTCGATGAGGATACGGAGGCGCGGGCCCGCATTGCCGCTGCGTTACCGGACGGCAGCGTGCTGCTCACCGGAGTGCCGGACCGTGTACCGAGCGATGATGGCATGCGATATTTCAACACGGTCCAGGCTTTTGGCGAGACCGGCGAGATCCTGACCGGATACGCGAAACACCATCTCGTACCCTTCGGCGAATATGTGCCATTCCGCGGCTGGTTGCCCATCGAGCGGCTCACGGCGGGTCTGGGCGATTTTACGCCCGGACCGGGCCCGCGAACGCTTGCGCTTCCGGGTGTGCCGCTGGTCGCCGTGGCGATCTGCTATGAGATCATCTTCCCAGGGCATGTGGTCGACGACCTGTTCCGGCCGGACTGGATTTTCAATGCGACCAACGATGCTTGGTTCGGAACCAGCATTGGACCGGAGCAGCACCTCGCCTCCGCACGCATGCGCGCTGTCGAGGAAGGGCTTCCCATCGTCCGGGCCGCAAACACAGGGATCTCCGCGATCATCGACGCAAACGGTGACCTCGTCGCGCGGCTCGGCAACGGAGAAACCGGTGTCATAGATGCGGCTCTGCCCTCTGCTCATCCGTCAACCCTCTATGCGCGCTTCGGCGACTGGGCGCTGCTGGCTCTCATCTTCACTACTTGGGCCGTGGGACTGGCTGCAGATCTGGTCGGCACACACCGGTGCAACAAGAGAACAAGAACGGAGAAAAAGTCATGCTGGTAATCGCGGGCATTGTCGCGGGTGCGATCTGGGGTGGATATCTGGCGCGACGCCGAAAAGGAAACCGGCTGGATATCCTCCAGTATGCGGCGAGTTCGGCGATCGCCTTCGGTCTTCTCACCTATTTCATATCGGTGGTCCTCTTGCGCATCTTTTTTTAAGAAGGGTTTCGAAACAGCACCGACATGAGACGGCTTTTCAACATATTGCTGTACGGGTTTCTGGCAATCTGCATCACGGTATCGGTTGGTTCCGGGTTGGTCTATTTTCTGCTGAGCGCATCCGTTCCCGACTACGACGAGGACTTCACGGTCGCAGGCTTAGGCGGACCGGTCGACATTCTGCGAGATTCTTCGGCAGTCCCGCACATCTCCGCAACTTCCGCTGCAGATGTCTACTTCGCGATCGGCTTCGTTCACGCCCAAGACAGGCTCGGTCAACTGTTAAGGGCAAGGCGAAAAGCGGAAGCATCGTGGCCATCCGATGAGACATTGTCCGTTGCGCCAGCGGTCTCAGACGCGCTCGCGTCCTATGCCGCGGGCGTCAATGCGTGGCTCGAGCTTGTGTCAGAAGGCGGGCGTGGCAGAGGCTCTCCGGAGCTGCTGATCGCAGACGAACGGTCGATCGCGGCCTGGACACCCGGCGATAGCCTGAGGATTGCCCGGTCTTTCCTGAATGGCCTGCGACCGGGAAGCGCACGGGAAGGAATGCCGAGTATATCAGGTGCCATTATACCGGCGGATCGCCTGAGAGTGCCCGAACTGTTTGCGACTGATCCGGAGCAGCGCCTTGATGCATGGGCGATGGACGGCGACCGAACAGCGACCGGAACGCCAATTCTAGCCGCCGATACCAGCGGTTCCCTGTCGCTTCCCTCGGAATGGTATCTCGCAGATCTTCAATTTTCGACAGGGCCGGCCATAGGGGCCACAATGCCGGGCGTACCTTTCGTTATTGTCGGTCGCAATACGCGCGTCGCCTGGGCCTTCCGGTCATTTCCCGTGCCAGACGAGGAGGCACCAAGGGGGCCGTCACCCGTGCAGGCGGCAGGTTTCCTGACGATGCTGGAGCTGTTCGCGCGTTCGGCCGACGCGACCGATGCCATCGGAGTTGCCGCAGACATGTTGCCGAAGGGCATGGAGGCATTGGCCATTGACCGAGAGACCGTTGCCCGATGGCCAAGAGCGGAGGCCGTTCGGGCGTCGTCTTTTCGCGACATTCGACTGGCGGAGCTTGAAGCGCGGCAATCGATCTTCTCGACGGAAGGCGCCATCGGTGTTCAAAGGGACACCGTAAGTTCCGTGGCGCGAACCCTCCTGCCCCTGATGGCGAAAGAGCTTTGGTTCGTGCAGTCCAGAGACAGCACCGAAGGCACCGATGCGGACAACCTTCGTCGTGAGCTACTGGACAGGCTTGCGTCGTGGAATGGCGAAATGGATCGCTATTCACCGGAACCTCTGCTGTTCTGGACCTGGGTCCGGGCTTTGCAGCAGCGCATTTTGAAGGACGAGTTTCCGACAGCGGAGCAACTCTGGACCCGTCCGAACTCGAACTTTCTTTTTGCGGTACTCAGCGATCGTCGCGGTAGCGCGATCTGGTGTGACATCCGCCTATCCTCACCTCGCGAGACATGCGAGGAGCAGGTTCGCGTGGCCCTGGATGATGCCCTTGGCTGGCTGTTCGATCGATATGGGCGCGATCCCTCGACGTGGACCTGGGGGGAAGAGCATAGATTGGACATGCAGTGGTCGCCGATCAGTTCACGTCGGTTGCTGACCAACCTGCTGTCCCTTCAAGCGCCGATTTCCGGCGATCCGTTTACGCAATTCTTAACATCATTTGGTGTCGTAGAAGACCGTCCATTCCTTGTGAGTGCCGGAAGCAATTTTCAGGCGGTCATGTCGATATCGGAAGCAGCGGGATCATACTACATCTCGCCCGCCGGACAGTCGGGACATCCGCTATCTCGATTCTACGACAATCTCTTTCCCTCGTGGATACAAGGCGAATACCTCGCCATGTCGACCGATCTGTCACTGGCCCGTGGCGGCGCTTCCGGGATCTCGCGGCTCACACCAGCTACCTCCGACAACCCTCGGATGAGCGAGGGCCAGAGCGAATGATCACGAACTTCTTATTCCTATACGACCCTTTCGGCTATGTGCTGTCACCGGTGTCGCTCATTGTTGTCGGTCTTACAGCATGGCTGTTTTTGCGTGGGCTCAAAATACACGCTCGCTGTCTCGGAAGGGTTTCTGGTTGGCGTCGAACCGCCTTCTTTGCCGGCCTCGCGGCCGTCCTCGTCGCGACGAATGGGCCGCTCGCGCCATTGGGGCACAGTCTGTTTTCGGTACATCAGGTCGAGCATCTTCTTCTGCGACTGGTAGGACCGCTTCTTATCGCGGTTTCTCAGCCCTGGCTTGGCCTTCAAGCTGGATTGAAAAGGGAATGGCGCCGACGCCTTGCCGCGATTGGGCGTGCGCGCATCCCGCGATTCTTGGCGCTTCCTGCATCTGCCACCTCCCTGTTGATTGGCGCGCTTTTCGTCTGGCAGATCCCGATGATCTACGCCCTTACACAACGTATTGCGGCGATGGAAGCGCTGGCACATCTGTCTATGGTGCTGGCGGGGCTTTGGTACTTTGCTATGCTGTTCGATCCGCGTGATTCGCCTGAAGGAGCGCGGCGCGGTGCTCGACTGATGTCAGGGTTCGTGGTGATCGTTTCCAACATCTTTCTGGGCTCCCTGACAACGCTCAAGGAGGTGCCCCTCTATGGATCAGAAATCATCGCAGCGAGCGGTGGTCGACTTCGCGCCCTGGCTGACGAGACAATCGGCGGCTACGTAATCTGGGTCCCGTCGTCGATGGTTCTCATCGTGGCAATCATCCTGGTGCTGAACGGCTGGAACGCGGCGGAGGAACGGCGCTGGACGTCCCGCTACGACCTGATGCGCCAATCGAATGCGGCGGCGCTCGAGTTTCCGGAAACCGCGGAGGAACTGCGTCTGAAAGTAGAGAAGCCGAACCGGGACATGGGCCGTACCCTCGCCCTTGGCGCATTCGCCATGTTCATGGTTGTCATGATTACCGTCGTGACCATCGTCTATGCCCTCGGATAGATTGAATTCGACATGATACCAGACGTATTCTTCCCCGCTAGGGCCCGCCTGTTTCGCCACTGCCACGGCTGGACACATATTGTAGTGTCCTTACGCGTACCGGGTGCTTGCGCTGGCCCACGGCGGCGAGCGTCACTTTGGCCGTGATCGCCATCGAAGCGATCAACGTGGCCCTGTGCCGACGATTTGCCTGATCTGACGGAAGATCATCTCCTCCCATCAGGCGTAGATGTCGATCGGTGTTCCGTCTTTCACCATTGCATAGATGTCCTCGATCTGCCGATCTGTGACCGCGATGCAGCCAGCTGTCCAGTCGCGGACGTCCGTTGGGTCGATGCCTGGGCGTGGACCACCATGGATGAAGATGTCGCCGCCGGGGGAAAGGCCCTGCGCTTCAGCAAAGGCGATGTCGGCCTCATTCGGATAGGAGATGCCAACCGAAAGATGATACGTACTTTCGGGGTTGCGCTTATCGACTACGTAAGCGCCCTCAGGGGTCCGGCCGTCTCCCTCGAATTGCTTGTGACCCTCAGGAGCGAAACCCAGCCCGACCGGATAGGTTTGCAATACGCGATCGGCTCCGTCCAGAACAAGCAAACGCTGCCCCTTGTAAAGCCGAACACGGGTCACCTCGGGTCCGCCATAGCTGCGGAACTTGCTGGCACAGCCAGACAAAAACGCTGCCAACCCGCCCAACAGGACGGCGCGGCGGGGAAATCGGATGGTTTTCACTGCTCGATGCCTCTTTCGTGAGGTCTGATATGGACATTACGTTACCTTGCAAATGCTGCGTGATCAATGTCCGTGGGCAAGCGCGGCCTTTGCCATCTCTGGACCAACCTGCTCACCGCTGAATGCCTTGCGGGCCTACCGCAGCGCCTTGAGGGCGACCGGCAGGGAGGCCACGGCAAGCCTTAATCGAACAACTCGTGAAGCCAGGATTTGCGGCGATAGCCGTGCTTGCCGCCGCCGTGCTTTCCGCGCCGGTAGCAGCGATCATCGTCGTAGCCGCGCGGCTCAGGCACCCGCTGAGGCGCCACATCGGGTGCCGAACGCTCGATGATCTTGTCCAGTTCGCCTCGGTCTAGCCAGACACCCCGGCAATCGGGACAGAAGTCGATCTCGATCCCCTGGCGGTCGGTCATGCTCAAGGGCACCTCGCAAACCGGACACATCATCCTGCCCTTCACGCTCATGTCTCGTCTCGGCTCCTTTCCGGGTTCTCCCAGTTCAATGACCATGTGCCAGCGCCCCTTTGGCCAAGCCTTCGCCAACCTGCTCACCGCCGGACGGCGGTGCCTTGGCCTCTTGGCTGTTCAGCAGGCGCAGGGCGTTGGCCACCACCAGCAATGACACTCCTACATCGGCTGCAATAGCGCCCCACATCGATGCCACTCCGAACGCAGTAGCGACGACGAAAACGCCCTTGGTCGCCAAGGAAATACCGATGTTCTGATGGATAATCGACATTGTCCGGCGCGAATGACCGATCAGCCAAGGCACCTTGCCGAGATCGTCGGTCATCAGGGCTATATCCGCCGTCTCGATTGCCGCGTCCGAACCAACGGCACCCATTGCGATGGCGTAATGCGCGCGCGCCATGGCCGGGGCGTCGTTGACCCCGTCGCCGATCATGGCCACCATGTCATGCGTTTCGACCAGTTCTTCGATGGCAGTCACCTTGTCTTCGGGCAGAAGCTCGGCACGGACCTCGTCGATGCCGACCTCGGCTGCAACAGCGCGCGCTGTCCGCTCGTTATCACCGGTCAGCATGACGATGGTCTTCACACCCTCCGCGTGAAGCTGCGCCACGATGCCTTTGGCATCCGGGCGGATACGGTCGCGCAATTCCAAGATGCCGGTGACACCGGTGTCGTCGCCCACGGCAACAAGGGTGCTGCCAGCCCCTTCGATGCGGTCGCGCAAATCCTTCGGAATGGCGTCGCCGAAACCCTTCTCCTCGGCAAACCGGTCCGACCCCAGCCAGATCGACCGGCCGTCTGTGCGTCCTTCAAGTCCCCTGCCGGGAACGGTTCGGGTATCTTCCGCGGCGGACACCTTGATGCCGTCGGCTTCTGCCCGCGCGAGAATGGCGCGCGCCAAGGGATGCGAGGAACGTGCCTCCAGCCCAGCGGCGAGGGTCATCAGATCTCGCGCCGATGCTTTGCCCAGCGGATGCACCGCCGCCACCTCGGGCTCGCCCATGGTGATCGTGCCGGTCTTGTCCATGGCCAGTGCAGTGGTCTTGCCCGGTGCCTCGATATATGCACCGCCCTTGATCAGCACCCCGGCCCGCGCTGAGGCGGTGAGTGCGGCGACGATGGAGACCGGTGTCGAGATGACCAGAGCGCATGGGCAAGCGATCACCAGCAGCACGAGTGCATTGTAGAACCAATAATCCCAAGCCCCCCCGAAAATGAGCGGCGGCAACAGGGCAATTGCAATGGCGAGAGCCATGACGATAGGCGTGTAGATGCGGGCGAACTTCGCCACCCACTGTTCCACCGGCGCGCGGCGGGCATGGGCGTCGCCGACCATGCGGATGATCTTGGCCAACACGGTGTCCGAGGCGGCCTTCGTGGCGCGCACCGTCAGTGTGCCTTCGCCGTTGATCGTACCGGCATAGACTTCGTCGCCCCGTTCCTTTGGGACCAGCGCACTCTCTCCGGTGATTGGCGCCTGATCGACGGCCCCTGCCCCATCGACAACCTCACCATCCAATGGGATGCGGTCTCCGCCGCGCACGATGAAACGTGCGTTGATAGCAACCGCAGAAGCCGGAACGTCCGCTTCCGAGCCGTCATCATGAAGAACTCTTGCCGTCGGCGGCGCCAGGTCGAGCAGAGCTGAAACCGCATTCCTCGCACGCCCGACGCTCCAGCTTTCGAGATAAAGCGAGAGCGAGAAGAAGAACGCGACCGTCGCCGCCTCGAAAAATTCGCCGAGGCCAATTGCACCCGCGACTGCGACGACCATCAGCAGGTTCATGTCGGGCGACAGCCTCCGTGCAGACGACCATGCCTTGGGTGCCACGAGCCAGACACCGAACAGGATCGCAACCGCGAATAGCCCTGCCTCGACCAGTGGCATCGGCGCTTCGCCGTGCCCTGCGAAGAGGCCGAGTGCCCCCCCCATGCCGGTCTCGATGATGTGCCACAGAAATCCCGCGGCCCAGAAGCCGCCACTGAGCGCCGTAAACAGCTGCTGGCGTGCAAGATGGGCCGCCTGGTCGACCGACGCGTTTTCGGCATCCCAGGGCTTGGCGGTCATGCCGGTGCTTGCGACCAGTTCTGCAATTTCGCCGTCCGATACACTCTTGGCGCTGTCGAGAATAGTCATCCGTCCATTGATCACGTCGAACGCGAGATGCTCGGCCCCGCCGATCTTCGGGCCGACCACCTTGTTCAGGATTGCTACCTCCTCGGCGCAATCGAGGCCGGACACCTGAAAACTGCGCCCGCACGCTGGCGCGGGGATCGCCGGAACGATGTCGCCGCACGTTCCGGCGCTCCCGCAGCAGCTGCCGCCGCTTTTCTGGGCATCTTCGGCGTGATCGTGGTCGTGACGATGGGTGTCGGACGGCATGAATGGACCTCTGGATTCGGGTGCTTTACCATGACATAGCCCCTACAGTAGCTAGAGCTTCAAGAGCAAAATACGGTGGTATTTCAGTTTGTTTTATTGCTAGAGGATGCGGCGACCGGCTCCATCACGCCTTGAGGCATGAAAAGCCGATGCAAAGAAAAACAGACACGAAAGGAAGCTTGATGCGGGTTTTGATGCTGAAGCAAAAAATAGTGTTTGCAGTGGCGCTGTCGCTTACGGCCGGGTGCGCAATCCAGCCGACTGGATCGGGCGACTCGGCAGACCAGCCGGGCAACGTTCCCGAAGCTGTGATTGCAATGGCTGCCCCGGATCAGGATGTTGCAACCGCGCGCTTGGTGCCGGAAGACGGGTGCTACTGGTACGAACACAGCGGCCCCGTTGAAACGACCTTGTTGCCGCTGCGCACGGTGAACGGCAATCCGATCTGCGTCGCGCGGGAAGCGTGACGACGACCCGCACGTCACATCATTTCGCTCAAAGCTAATTACCTCATTCAACTTCTCGCGGTAACACTGTCCTCAGCCGAATAAAGATGTGCTGTCGATCCAATCTCGACGTTCGGATAGAGCTCGTTGATGTGTGCCATAACCATCCGCACGCAACCCGAACTCGCGCGACCGCCGATGCTTCTCGGATAGGGTGTGCCGTGTATCCGAAGATAGGTGTCGCGATCTCCGACATAGAGATAGAGCGCCCGCGATCCCAAGGCGTTTTGAGGGCCGGGTTCCATCCCGTCGGCCCATCTTGCGTTTTCAGGATCCCGCTCGATCATGTTCTGTGTCGGCGTCCAGTGCGGCCACCTGACCTTGCGCTTGATGTTATAAACACCTGGCTCGTAGAGGTTGCCCCGCGCGATCGCCACGCCGTAGCGCATCGCGGTTCCACCCTCCTCAATGTGGTAGAGATATCGCGCAACCGCATCGACATGGATGTCTCCTGGCACGAGGCCGTCCTTCGCGTCCACACGCTGAGGCAAGAAACGTGGGTGTAGTCCCCAAGGGTTTGACGTGGCCGGATCGAAGCCGGGCGGGCTGACTTGCGCGTCCCATTCAGCCTTCTGCGCTTCGGTGGGCCAGCTATCGGCAAACACAGGGTTGGCCACAGTCGCCGAAAAGAGCGCTGTTGTCGTTTGAATGAAGTGTCGTCTTGTCAGCATTTCGTACCCTTTCGGTTCCCGCCGACGATTGATGGCAAGAACGGTATATGTTCTCCTTGAATAGATAGGACTTCTAGTGGCTGGAGGTTCAAGGGCAAATTTTCGTGAACGCATGCACGCGACCCTGGTAGCACATGCTTGCCTTGCGGGCGGGTTAACGGCCAACCAGGTCAGGTCCGAATTAGCGTGGTAAAGCGGGAGTCAGGGGGCGGAGTAGGACAGATTTGCCGAATTGGTGTAACCGCCGGACGTAATCTCCCCGAAACCGCCGTTTGAATTTTCCCCAGACGAGAGCGTCAGGGCCAATTCCGA
>NZ_JAAGOZ010000041.1:0-30464 GCF_010499845.1 Salipiger sp. PrR007
GCCCGGCCATGCTTCTCCACTCTCGGTGAGACATTTCTGCTTTGCGCAGCCGAGGACATTTCAACTTGGTTGCAACAGTTTAAGTGGCGGGGGTGGTTTCACAACCGAAGTGCAAATTCTGTATCAAAACAGAAGTTTGCATGGAGGATGTGGGATGCGTCGGTGTTGCCTTCAGCTGAGTTTCGAGGATCGGATCAAGATTGCCACGTGGCGTTCTCTGCAAGTGGCGCTATTTGATCGTCCAGACCCCACGCCCGAGTTCCAGATGAGTCCAGTCCCCCCAGAGGATCCGCACCTTCCGCCGCGCAGCCGGCTCCGGTTCGCCTGGCTGGCGCTTGGCGGACTCGCGCTCTGCGCCGGCGTCATCGGGATCGTTCTTCCGCTTCTGCCGACGACGCCCTTCGTGATCCTCGCGGCCTTTGCCTTTTCCAAGAGCTCGCCGCGGCTGCATCGCTTTCTCGCCGAGCATCCGCGCTTCGGCCCGATGATCGCGGACTGGAGCGCGCATGGCGCCATTGCGCCGCGCTATAAAGCCTTGGCGGTGAGCATGATGCTGGCGGCGCTGGCGCTCAGCCTCTGGCTCGCGGTCCCGCAGCGCGTTCTGCTTCTCCAGCTGATCTGCATGGGCGGCGCCGCGTTCTTCGTGCTCAGCCGGCCAAACGGCCCGCGGTGACACCGCGTCGCGCCACACGCGACGTCCGGTCCGGCGAGGTCACATTTTTCAATTGAACGACGTTCAATTGATGGGCTATGGCGGAAACACCCCAGCTTCGGACCCATATCCATGTGCGACACGGCCCCGCATATCCTGCGCTCGACCATCCGCCCGCGGTGCGAGTCGGCAACGGCTGCGCTGTGAACGGCGTTGCCGACAGCGGAACCCCCGCACCCGCCAAGGCGCCCCGCGGGCGCGCCGCCGCGATCGGCCTGACCCGTGCGCAAATTGTCGAGGCCGCGATCGCGCAGATCGACGCGCGCGGGCTTTCGGCCTTCTCGCTGCGCGAACTGGCGCGCGGGCTCGGCGTCTCTCCGGCGGTGATCTATTGGCATGTCGGCGGCGCCAAGGAAGACCTCTTTGCCGCCATCGCGGCGACGATCACCGGCGGTCTCGTCGCTGCGCAGGACCCTGGCGCGCCCTGGACCGAACGGCTCAGGCAGGTCTTTCACGCCTATCGTGCCGCAGTCCACCGGCACCCGAATATCTCTCCGCTGCTCGGGGCACAGATGATGTCCAACGGCGATTCCAGCCTCGAGTGGATCGAGACCGTGCTCCGGGCGCTGGCCGACGGCGGATTTCATGGCTCGGACCTGCGCGAGGCCTTCAACGCGCTGATCGGCGGGCTCTGCGGTTTCGTGACCATGGAGCTGGCGCCCGGCCCGGCATCGGAGGACGATGCCTGGGAACGGCGGGTCGCCGAGCGCCTGGCCGCGGTCGATGCCGAGGCCTATCCGCTGACCCATGCCGCGCTGCCCCAACTCGCCAACCGGATCTTCGTGCTGCGTTGGCAGAACGGCGCGCAGGTCTGCTATGACCAGAGCTTTTCCGCGCTGCTTGAATTGTTGATCGACGGGCTCGCCCGCCGCGCATCCCGACCTGCAGACCCCGCACTTTCGGAGCCCTCGCATGGCTGAAATCCTCGTCCTCGGAGCCGGCATGGTCGGCGTCTCCACCGCGCTCGCGCTACAGGCCCGTGGCCACGCGGTGAGCCTTGTCGACCGCGGTGCGCCCGGCCGCGAGACCTCCTTCGGCAATGCTGGGATCATCCAGGCGGAGGCCGCGGAACCCTACGGGCTGCCGCGCGACCTCGGCACGCTTTGGTCCTTTGCCACCGGGCGCAGCAACGACGTGACATGGTCGCTGCGGGGCGTCACGCAGATGGCCCCGGCGCTCTGGTCATACTTCCTCAACTCCGCGCCGCGCCGCCACGCCGGGATTTCCCGCATCTATGCCCAACTCACGGCCCGCGCCACCCAGGACCACGCGCCGCTGATCGAGGCCGCAGGCGCAGGCAACATGGTTTCGCGCGAGGGCATGGTGCAGCTCTACCGAAACCGCGCTGCCTTCGAGGCGGATGCCGCCGATGCCGAGCGGCTCCAGCGCGACTACGGCGTCCGGCACAGGGCGCTGGCGGGCGCCGACTATCGCCGCGAGGACCCTGCCCTGCGCGCCGATCCCGCCGGGGTGATTCACTGGCCCGACAGCTGGAGCTGCAACGCGCCCGGCTGCCTGGTGCATGCCTATGCCAAGCTCTTTGCCAGCCGCGGCGGGCGGTTGCTTGAGGGCGACGCCTCCAGCCTTGTTCAATCTGGCGGCGGCTGGCGCGTGACCACGGTCGCCGAACGGGCCGAAGCCGAACACGCGGTGGTGGCGCTCGGCCCGTGGTCGCCCGCGCTGCTGCGCCGCTTCGGCTATCGCATCCCGATGATCTACAAGCGCGGCTATCACGGACATTACACAACCGCACGCCCGCCGCTGCGGCCCATCGTCGACATGGACAACGGGGTGGTTGCGGGTCAGATGCAGGCCGGGCTGCGCATCGCCACCGGTGCCGCGCTGGTTTCCCGCACCGCGCCCGCCGACCTGCGGCAGCTCGACCGCGGCCGCGCCGCGCTGTCCGACATGCTCGAGATCGGTGACCGCATCGCCGAGCCGCAATGGACCGGCACCCGTCCGTGCCTTCCGGGCATGCTGCCGCTGGCCGGCGCCGCGCCGCGCCACAAGGGGCTTTGGTTCCATTTCGGCCATGGCCACCAAGGCTTCACTCTCGGCCCGACCACCGCGAACCTGCTTGCCGCCGCGCTGGAGGGCGAGGAAAGCGATCTCTCCCGCGCCCTTGCGCCGGGCCGCAGGCTCTGACCGCCCTGCCCCGTCTCGCCTCCCATAAGACGACGCCCCGCTGGAGACCAACGCCATGAAGCTCAAATCCCCCATCTCGCTCTATGATGCGCAAGGCATCGCCTTCGGCATCCTCATGGCCAGCCTCAGCGTGGTATTCCTCAAGGCTGCCGGGTTGATCACCGGCCAGACCGCCGGGGCCTCGGTGCTGCTCTCCTACGTGATGCCGCTCGTTTTCGGGGTGATCTTCCTGCTGGTGAGCCTGCCGTTTTTCTGGCTTTCGTGGAAACGCCGGGGCAAGGCCTTCACCCTGCGCACCATCGCCGCGGTCGTCGGCATCTCTGCCACCACACCGCTCTTGCAGGCTTGGGTTTCCTTCGATCAACTGCCGCCGCTCGTCGCTGCGATCCTTGCGGGGGCGAGCGCGGGCGCCGGGCTGATCGCGCTCTTTCGCCACAATGCCTCTGCCGGCGGGCTGGGCGTTCTGGCGCTGATCGTCGAGGAAAAGACCGGCTTCAAGACCGGTTGGTTCCAGATGAGCTTCGACGCCATGATCTTCCTGGTTTCGTGCGTCGTGCTGCCGCTTGAGCTGGTGCTCTATTCCTTCGTTGGTGCGGCAGTACTGAACGCAGTGATCGCCTGGAACTTCCGGATCCAGCAGACTGGCAACACGCCCGCCGGGGCGGCCGAAGCCGCTTAACTCTGATCCACGTCGGGCGCGTCATCCGCCTGGGCGACTTCGTTCTTCACCTGTCCCCAGGTGACAAGAGTGAAGATCGCAGTACCGCCCACCACGTTGCCCGCCAGAACCGGCAGGAAAAAGTCGAAGACCGCGCTGCCGATGCCGAGCGCGCCCTGCCACACCAACAGGCCCGCCTCGACCGATCCGGCGATCACATGGGCAAAGCCGGCGACTGCCAACAGCCAGGTCATCGCCAGCACGATCACCAGCGACTCGCCGCGTGCGCCGGGCATCACCCAGACCAGCGCGGCGATCAGCACTCCGGCGGGCATCGCGCGCATGAAGTTGCCACCCGCCGAACCCTCCACCCCGTGGCGGGCCACTGCCAGAAGATTCTCGCTCAGCTCTGGCGGAAGCACCCCTGGCAGCAGCAGGAAGCCCGAGGCGATCACCGCCCCCAGCACGTTGGCCGAGAGCACGATCGCCCAGAGCCGGATCATCTTGCGCAGGCAGGTCGCCGAGCGCTGCGCCACCACGGGCATGACGGTGGTGATGGTGTTCTCGGTGAAGAGCTGCATCCGTCCGTAGATCACCACGATGAAGCCGAGCGAATACCCCAGGCTCTCGACAAGAACGGTCCAGCGGGCCTCGGGCAGGTAGGTCAGAAGCACCGCCTGGGCGATCACCGAGAGGCTGATCAGGATCCCCGCCGCCAGCCCCGACCAGATCAGCGACACCGAGGGGCGGTTCAACTCCTCCTCGCCGTCGCGGCGGACGACCTCGTAAATCAGCCGGGCCGAGAGCCGCGACGCGCTGTCGACCGACCGCTCCTCGGCAGGGTGGTGGACCGTTTCGCTGCTGCTGAAGCTGGGGCTGGAGGGGCTGCCGAGGTTATTCATCCCATCGGAACCGTCCAGAGCCGCAGGAGTTCCCGAAAAAGCAACCGTCCTGCGCCCGTTCCTCTCATGCGCTATGTCGATATAGTTTTATCCTATCGAAAATTAAAATAAATACGATTTCTTTCTATCACTGTCGATCTTTAAACCAAGGGTGCGCGGTGTCTGATCACCCCACGGCCCCAAGGTCGATGGCGCAGAGGCCCCGCACCAATGGACCAAACGCAGCGAAGGCCGGAGCCAACGATGGACGGAAATGATGTGAAACCCTCGGGCGGATGCCCGGTGATGCACGGCGGTCAAACCTCGACCGCCACCTCGGTGACCAGCTGGTGGCCGAACGCGCTGAACCTCGACATCCTGCACCAGCACGATGGCAAGACGAAGCCCTTCGCCCCGGACTTCGACTACCGTGAAGAGCTGAAATCGCTCGACGTGGAGGCGCTTAAGGACGACCTGCGCGCCCTGATGAAGGACAGCCAGGAGTGGTGGCCCGCCGACTGGGGCTCCTACGTCGGCATGTTCGCCCGCGTCGCCTGGCACGCCGCTGGGTCTTACCGCCTCGCCGACGGCCGTGGCGGGGCTGGCACCGGAAACCAGCGCTTCGCGCCGCTGAACAGTTGGCCCGACAACGTCAACACCGACAAGGGCCGCCGCCTGCTGTGGCCGATCAAGAAGAAATACGGCAACAAGATCTCCTGGGCCGACCTGATGATCCTCTCCGGGACCATCGCCTATGAGGTCGCCGGCCTGAAGACCTTCGGCTTCGCCTTTGGCCGCGAGGACATCTGGCACCCGGAAAAGGACGTCTACTGGGGCGCCGAGAAGGAATGGCTTGCGCCGTCCGACACGCGCTACGGTGACGTGGCCGATCCCGCCTCGCTCGAGAACCCGCTCTCGGCGGTGCAGATGGGTCTGATCTACGTGAACCCCGAGGGGGTGAACGGCCAGCCCGACCCGATGCGCACCGCCGCGATGGTCCGCGAGACCTTTGCCCGCATGGCGATGAACGACGAGGAAACCGCGGCGCTGACCGCCGGTGGCCACACCATCGGCAAGGCGCATGGCAATGGCGATGCGGCGAACCTCTCCGAGGATCCCGAAGCCGCCGATGTGACCGCGCAGGGCATGGGCTGGATGAACACCAAGGGCCGCGGCATCGGCCGCGACACGATGGTGTCGGGCATCGAGGGCGCCTGGACCAAGAACCCCACCCAGTGGGACATGGGCTGGTTCGAACTGCTCTTCG
Source organism: Salipiger sp. PrR007 (assembly GCF_010499845.1). Classification (NCBI taxonomy): domain Bacteria; kingdom Pseudomonadati; phylum Pseudomonadota; class Alphaproteobacteria; order Rhodobacterales; family Roseobacteraceae; genus Salipiger; species Salipiger sp. PrR007. Next base: position 5,664 of record NZ_JAAGOZ010000041.1, read on the forward strand.
GCTACGAGTGGGAACTGAAGAAATCGCCAGCTGGGGCCTGGCAGTGGATGCCCGTCGACATCCGCGAGGAAGACATGCCCGCCGACGTCGAGGACCCCTCGATCAAGTGCATGCCGATCATGACCGATGCCGACATGGCGATGAAGGTCGACCCGATCTACAACGCGATCTGCCAGAAGTTCATGGCCGATCCGGAGTATTTCTCGGACACCTTCGCCCGCGCCTGGTTCAAGCTGACCCACCGCGACATGGGTCCGAAGGTGCGCTACATCGGCCCCGATGTGCCCGCCGAGGATCTCATCTGGCAGGACCCTGTCCCCGCGGGCACAACCCGTTACGACATCGGTGGTCTCAAGGCGAAGATCGCGGCCTCGGGCCTGAGCGTGTCGGACCTCGTGTCGACCGCCTGGGACAGCGCCCGCACCTTCCGCGGCTCGGACATGCGTGGCGGCGCCAATGGCGCGCGCATCCGCCTCGCGCCGCAGAAGGACTGGGAGGGCAACGAGCCCGACCGCCTCGCCCGCGTGCTGAACGTGCTCGAACCGCTGGCGACAGCCGCCGGGGCAAGCCTCGCGGACACCATCGTGCTGGCTGGCAACGTCGGTGTGGAACTCGCCGCCAAGGCCGCGGGCCACGACATCTCGGTGCCCTTTGCACCCGGCCGCGGTGACGCCACCGACGAGATGACCGACGCAGGCAGCTTCGATCCGCTCGAGCCACTGGCCGACGGCTTCCGCAACTGGAAGAAGACGGATTACGCGGTCTCCTCGGAAGAGATGCTGCTCGACCGGGCACAGCTGCTGGGGCTCACGGCGAACGAGATGACCGTTCTGTTGGGCGGCATGCGGGCCATGGACACCAACCACGGCGGCAGCAAGCACGGCGTCTTCACGGCCCGCCCCGGCGCGCTGACCACGGACTACTTCGTCAACTTGACGGACATGGCCTACAGCTGGGTTCCGGCGGGCAAGGACCTTTACGAGATCCGCGATCGCAAGACCGGCGAGGTGAAGTGGACCGCGACCCGCGTCGACCTGGTGTTCGGCTCGAACTCGATCCTGCGCGCCTACGCCGAGATCTACGCCCAGGACGATGGCACCGAGACCTTCCTGGCGGCTTTCGTGAACGCTTGGACCAAGGTGATGAACGCCGATCGCTTCGACTTGAAGTGATGCGGCAGACATCCAGAAACACCGGCCCGCACCTCTCCCCGAGGTGCGGGCCCTTCTGCTTTGGCGCAGCGCGCCCTTATGGCCTGCGCGTGCATTTCCTGCGGCGGCCGCAGGACGGGGAGCAGAGCCCCCTCCTCTGCCCCGCTCCTAAGACGCGCGCTCAGGCCAACCCGTCTTCCAACACGCAGCTCTCCAGCAGCCGCCCCTCGAAGGGGTCGACCAAGCCCATGTCGCTCAGCCGCGGCCCGGGGTTGCAGACCAGAGACGCCCCGAAGAGCGCCTTGAACACCAGGTAGGGCGGCTGCCAGCCGACCAGCCCGTCGAGCGTCGCGCGCAGTGCGGCGAAGCTCTCGGCGACCTGTGCCAGCTTCGCGTCGCTGATCAGTCCGGCAATCGGCAGCGGCAGGCAGTGCAGCACCTTGCCGCGCGACGCCACCGCAACTCCGCCGCCGCAGTCGCGCAGTGCATTGGCCGCGGCGGCCATGTCCTCGGAACGGCGCCCGAAGACCGTCAGGTTGTGGCTGTCGTGCGACACCGTGGTGGCAAAGGCACAGCGCCAGTCGCCCCAGTTTTCCAGGAAGGCGACCCGCATCGGCGTGCCGGCGCCATGACGGTTGACGATGCCCATGCGGATCATGTCCTCGGTCAGCACCAGGCGGCCGTCCTCGACCGCGACCCTGCGCTCACCCCAGACCGGGAACCGCGGCTTCGAAAGCGTCGCAATGCGGGCGTGCGGGCCCTTGGCAGGGACCTCGAAATCCCCGGCTGCCACGGGCGCAAGCCGCATGGTCTCGCGCAGCGCAGCCGGCACCGGCGCGGGCTCGGGTCGGGCGGTCAGCCGTCCGGCCTCCGCCACGAGCAGACCATTCGCGACGACCCCCTCGGCGCGCACCGCCTCGATGTCCGACAGCAGCACCAGGTCGGCGCGGCGGCCCGGCGCGACGAGGCCCAGGTCTGGCCGTCCGATCCGGCTTGCGGCGTTGAGCGTGGCAGCTCGATAGGCCCAGAGCGGCGGCAGGCCGCAGTCGATCAGCAGTCGGATCACCCCGTCGAGCCCACCCTTGCGCAGCAGGTCGTCGGGGAAGATGTCGTCGGTGCAAAGGGTCACCGTCTGCGGCAGTTCGCCCAACCCGGTCAGCGCCTCGGCGAACTCGGGCAACAGGTGTTCATGCGAGCCGCGCAGCTCGATGGTGAACCCTGCCTCGAGCTTGGCCATCAGATCAGCGGCGCCGGTCAGCTCGTGGTCGGTCTCGACCCCGGCAGCGGCAAAGCCCGCAAGATCGCCGCCGGTGAGCCCCCGCGCGTGGCCGCAGACCCGTTTTCCCGCCTCGAGCCCGGCCTGCACGATCCCGGCAACGCGCGCGTCGCCCTCGAGCAGCGGTCGCATGGTCATCAGCTCGGCAGCGCCATGGGTGTCGCCGCGCGCCAGCCAGCGCGCGACGGTCTCGGGGGTGAAATCCCCGCCCGAGGCCTCGAAGCCCGGCGCCGAGGGCACGCAGGTCGGCACCAGCGGCAAGAGGCGCAACGGCAGGTCCTTTGCCGACTCGCAGGCGTAGCCGAGCCCCGCCTCGCCCGACACATTGGCAAGCTCGTGCGGATCCCAGAGCGCCGTGGTCACCCCGCGCGGCACAACGGCGGCGGCATATTCCGCGGCGGTGATCATCGAGCTTTCGACGTGCATGTGGCTGTCGATGAACCCCGGCACGAGGGTCATGCCGCGTGCGCCGATGCGCGCCTTCGCCGGCCGCGCCGGGTCGGGTGCGTGTACGCTGGCGATGAGCGGGCCGATGATGCCGACATCGGCCTTGCGCGCGCGCCCGGTGATCATGTCGAGCACGGTGCCGCCTTCGATCAGCAGGTCGAACGGCGCCTCGCCGCGCGCGGCCTGCACCGCGCGGGCGCGCAGCGCGGGGTCGTTGAGATCGCTCGGGAAGGTCATGCGTCCGCTCCAGTCAGCGCATCGAGGCAGAGCCGCGCGATGTCGTCGAGCGGCGCTGTCGGCAGGCGGGTCAGCCCCTCGGGGTCGGCGGTGAAGCGGGTGGCGCCATAGGTGTCGTCCTGCACGGTCGAGACGGTGAGGCTCTGACGTTCAAAGGCAAAGGCCTCGGGCCGCACCATGGCCAGCGCCGCAACGGGATCGTAGATCGCCATCCCTGCGCGCCCGCGCTTGAGACCGATGTCGAGGTAGCCGCCGAGCAGATCGGCGCTGAGCGGATCGGTCTGCGGCATGTCCTCGGGGCCAAAGGTGGCCTGACGGCAAATCATCAGGTCGATCACCTCGAGCGGCAGCCCGGCCCCGGCGACGATGGCGGCGGCCTCGGGATCGCAGAGCGCGTTGAACTCGGCCAGCGGCGAATGGTTGCCTGGCCCGTTGCTGCCGCCCATCCAGACAAGCCGGGTGATGCGGGCGGCGGCCTCGGGGAAGCGCTGCACCAGCAGCGCGATATTGGTCAGCGGCCCCAGCGCCAGCACCGGGCGCGGCCCGTCCTGCATCAGCCAGCCCGCCAGCGCCTCGATGGCATCGGCAGGCGGCTGCGGGCCGTCCACATCGGGCAGGAAACGGCCCCGGCTGTCCATGCCCTTCGCGCCGAGGATCGCCTGCGCGGTCTCGACCTCGCGGACCAGCGCCTTCTCGGCCCCGGCGTGCAGCGGGGCTTTGAGGCCATAAGCCTCTGCCGCGCCGAGCGCGTTGGCGATGACCTGCGGCAGCGGCGTGTTGCCCGCGACGAGCGAGATGCCCTCGACCGTCGCCCCGTAGCGGCGCAAGAGCAGCAGCGCCCAGAGGTCGTCGAAGCCGTAATCTGTGTCGACCCAGAGCCTCATGCCGCGAGGCCCCGGGCGGTGGAGAGTGGCAGGTCGAAGCGGATGGACTCTCCCAGCGGCACCTCGGGCAGCGCGATGGCGGCATCGGCCTTGATTGGGCCGAGCGCGCTGTCGATGACATACTCGCGGTGCGCCCCGGCAAAGCTGCAGGCGGCGACGCGGCCCTCATGCGGGCCGCTACCCACGGTCACCGCGTCCGGACGCCAGGCAAGGATCGGGCTCTCCGGGCGGGCCTCCAGCGGCAGGCGACCGCTTTCGGTCACGACCTCGGTGCCCTCGACCCTGAAGATGTTCTCGAACCCCATGAATTCGGCGGCAAAGGCCGTGGCGGGCCGCGCATAGAGATCCGACGGCGTGCCGAGCTGCTCGATCTTGCCGTCCTTCATCAGCACGATGCGATCGGCCAGCGCCAGCGCCTCGGCCTGATCGTGCGTCACGAAGACCATGGTGATGCCGGTCTCCTTCTGCACCCGCTGCAATTCGGTGCGCATCTCGAGCCGCAGCCGGGCGTCGAGGTTCGACAGCGGCTCGTCGAGCAGCAGCACCTTGGGCCGCATCACCAGCGAGCGCGCCAGCGCCACGCGCTGCTGCTGGCCGCCCGACATCTCGGCGGGCTTGCGCTTCTCGAAGCCGGTGAGGCCGACGGTCGCCAGCCCTTCCTCGGTGCGCTGCTTGATTTCGGCCTCGGGCAGCTTCTGCAGGCGCAACCCGAAAGCGACGTTCTCGAAGGCGCTGAGATGGGGGAACAGCGCGTAGCTCTGGAACACCAGCCCGATGCCGCGCTTGTTGGCGGGCACGCGGGTCACGTCGCGGCCGTCGATGGTGATTGTCCCGCCGGTGGGCGAGAGCAGCCCGGCGATGGCGCGCATGGTGGTGGTCTTGCCGCAGCCCGAGGGCCCGAGCAGCGCGATCAGCTCGCCCTCGCGGATCGACAGATCGAGGTTCGGCACGGCGACCGACTTGCCGTAGCTGAGGGTGAGATCGGAGAGTTGGACGAAAGCGTCAGACATAGCGAGAGAATCCCAGCAGGCGTTCGGCGGTGAAGACGATGGCGAGCGACATGAAGGCAAGGAGCGCCGAGAGCGCGGCGACGGAGGGATCGAAGGTGATCTCCATGTAGGCGAGCATGTCGATGGGCAGGGTGCGGACGCCGGGACCCGACAGGAACAGCGAGACCGGCACCTGGTTGAAGGAGGTGACGAAGCCGAGGATGAAGGCGGCGAGCACCCCGCCCCGGATGTTGGGCAGCACCACCTTGGTGAAGGCCTGCAGCCGCGAACAGCCGAGCAGAACGGCGGCCTCTTCCATGTCGGCGCGCAGGTTGTGCATCGACGAGGAGACCACGCGCACCGCATAGGGCAGCACCAGCGCGGTGTGTGCCATGAAGAGCGCCAGCGTGACGGTGACGCCCGTCGGCACCACCATGTAGCGCAAGAGCGCAAGGCCGACGATGATGCCCGGCACGATGATCGGCGCTGCGACGATGGTGCGCAGCGTCTCGGCGCCCGGCAGGTCGTAGCGGTTGAGCGCATAGGCCGCGGGCACCCCCAACAGCAGCGCCATGAACGTGCCGAAGACCGCCAGCGCCATCGACAGCGCAAAGGAGGCGCGGAAGCTCTCGACGGTGAAGACCTTGAGGTACCACTTGAGGGTCAGCCCCTCGGGCGGGAAGGCAAGGTAATCGGTGGCCGAGGCCCCAGCGAGGATGATGATCAGGAACGGTCCGATCAGGAAGGTCAGCGTGAGGCCCAGGATGGACCAGGTCGCAAGATGGCGCATGAGGTCAGCTCCGGGCAGTGGCGATGCGCTTCAGCAGCAGGTTCGCCGAGAAGGACATGACGATGAGGATCATGGCGATGACGCTGGCCGAGACGAAATCGTTCGACACGTTGACCCGCTGATAGAGCAGCGTTTCCAGCATCAGCACCTTCGAGCCGCCAAGGATCGCCGGGGTGATGTAGGCGGTGAGCGCGCCGGTGAAGACCAGCGTGCCACCGATGACGAGCCCTTCCTTGGTCAGCGGCAGGATCACCTTGAAGAAGACGGCGATCCAGCTTGCGCCAAGCACCCGGGCAGCGGGGATCACGTCGCGCGGGATGTTCTCCATGGCCGACACCAGCGAGATGATCATCAGCGGTAGGAAGAGCTGCAAGAGGCCGAGGAAGACGGCGGTCTCGGTGAACAGCAGGCGCAGCGGCGTGTCCGACAGGCCCAGCCCGGTGATCGTCTCGTTGACGATGCCGGTGCGGCCGAGGATGACGATCCACGCATAGGTGCGGGCGACGGGCGAGATCATCAGCGGCAGGACCACCATGCCGAAGACCTTGCCGCGCGACTTGGGGCCGAGGTTGACGATGCAGAAAGCTGCGGCGTAGCCGATCACCGCCGCCGTCCCAGCCACCAGAACGCCCAGCTTCAGCGTACGCAGGAAGACGGTGCGGTTGAGCGGCGTCGAGAAGAAGTCGATGTAGCCCTGCAGCGACCAGCTTCCGCCGGAGCGGAAGGCCTCGGAGAGCAGGATGCCCACCGGCACGAGGAAGAGCAGCGTCGAGAAGATGGCGGCCGGAAGAGCCAGCGCCAGCCCTTCGCGCGTGTTGCGAAACATGGGTAGGGATCCCGTCTGTCTGGAGCGGTGTCAGGTGCCGGGGGCAACGGGGAGCGCGTCGCCCCCGGCGGGGTGCTGGGACGGCAGGGGCCGCCCCGGCGGGGTTACTGGATCACCTCGGCGTTCCACTGCTCGACCCAGCCCTCGCGCTTGTCGAGCACTTCGGCGGCGGGCATGATGTTCAGCGCTTCGATGACGTCGGCGCCATAGGTCAGGTTCTCGGCAGCTTCCGCGCTGAGCTCGACTTCCTTGTTGGCCGGGCTGTCGATCAGCATCTCGCCGATCTTGGTCTGCACCTCGGTCGAGAGCCAGTAGTCCATGAACTGGTAAGCGAGATCCTCGTTGCCGTTGCCCTTGGTCATGACCATCACGTTCATGCCGCCGGCCTGGCCTTCCTCGGGCTCGGCCCAGGCGAAGGGCAGACCCGCGTCCTTGAAGCTGCCCCAGGCGAAGCGGCCCACCGGGGCGGCGATCACCTCTTGCTGGTTCATCAGCTGCACCAGCTCGGACGAGCGCGAGAAGAAGGTCACGATGTCGTCGGAATGCGCACCGATCTCGGAGATCACCGGCGCGAGGTCTCCCTCTTTGCCCATGGCCTTGCCCAGCATCATCAGCGTGAGCGGGCCCTGGGTGGTGGTGATGTTGGGCAGCGCGACCTGGCCGGCCAGCTCTTCGCCCAGCAAATCGCCCCAGCTCTGGATGTCGACAAGGTCCGAGCGGTAGACGATGGAGCTGGCGTAGAAGGTGTAGCCGACCGCCATGTGATCGCCGATCGGATCTTTGGCGCTGTCGTAGAGCTTGTCGAAGTTGCTCAGCTTGGCGCTGTCGAGCGGCTGGATGAGATCCTTACGGGCCAGAGCGAGGGCGTCCTGCGTCGAGATGACGGCCATGTCGATCACCGGGTCCGCGGCGTTGGCCTCGATCTTCGCCATGCGCTCGACGCTGTTGCCGGTCTCGACGACCAGATCGCAGCCGCAGATCGCCTCGAAGGGATCGTAGAGCGCTTCTTTGTATTCATCCTGGGCAAAGGAATAGACCGAGATGGTCAGGGTCTTGTCGTCGGCATGCGCCGCGGTGCCGAAGGCGCTGGCAAGCGCGAGGAGCGATAGGGTGGTCTTCATGGCAGTCTCTCCGTGTTGGTCTTGGTTGGGTGTCGGGGGGAGGCGGTGGAGCCGCGCGGTACCAGCCGCATGGGCACCGCGTGGCTCTCGGGGCGGGCGGCGCCGGCGATGAGACGGCTCAGCACCTCGAGCGCATGCTCGGCGATGGCGCTCACGTCCTGCGCGGTGGTGGTCAGCGCCGGGTGCATGGCGGTGGCGAAGGGCAGATCGTCGAAGCCGGTAAGGCTCACGTCCCCGGGCACCGAGATCCCTGCGCGCGCGAGTTCCGACAAGGCGGCCAGCGCCAACAGGTCCGAGGTCGCAAGGATCGCCGTGGCGCCCTGCCCCACGCGCTCGGGCAGCGTGGCGAGCCCGGCATCGCCCCAGACCGTCTCGATGCGGACGCTCGGGCCGAGCCCCTCGCCCATGCCGCGCAGACGGTCCTGCTGAACGTCCGATACCCGGTCGCCGCCGAGCAGCACCACGTGGCTGTGCCCCAGCTCGCGGATATGCGCGCCGATAAGGGCACCGCCGCCGACATGATCGGCCGAGACGGTGTTGCGCGGGTCGCGCGCGGTGTTGATCGTCACCATCGGCAGGCCGGGTGCCTCGGGCGAGGTGCCCTTCTGCGGCACGATCACCACGCCGTCGACCCCCCTCCCCACGAGCTGTTGCAGCGCCTCGGTCTGCCGCGCCTCGCTACCGCGCGAGTCGGCGATGAGGATGCCGAGCCCGCGCGCCTCGGCAGCAATCGACAGGTTCTGCGCGATGCGCGGGAAGAGCGGGTTGGTGAGGTCCGGCATCACCAGCCCGAGGATGCCGCTCTGGCCGGTCTTCAGCGCACGCGCGGCGCGGCTCGGGCGGTAGCCAAGCGCCTCGGCGCGGGCCTGAATGCGTTCCGCCAGATCCTTTGAAACCCGCCCCTTTCCGGTGAGCGCGTTCGAGACGGTGGCGGCCGAAACCCCGATGTCCTGTGCGATTTCCTTGATACTGGCCATGCCGTTTCCTCTTTGGTGAAACGATTAATCAGCGGCTTTCGCACCCGTCAACCGACAATTAAACGTTTAATCAGACTCAAAGCGCTTCCGCTGGCAAGGCGCACAAAAAACATGCGGAAACACACTCTAGACGGGTATTGGAATCATCGCGCACCCGCCATGAGGTTGAAAGCCCCCACAGTCCAAGCCGCGCCGGTTGCGTCAAAGCGCCCTGCCCTTCGCCGCGAAATGGGCTGGTGCAGCGGGGCAAAAGCTTTCAAAATGAGAACGATACGCGGGGAGCCCACGCATCCATGAACAGCAGCGGGTTGCAGGTCGAGGACGAAGAATCAGGCTCCGGGCAGGTCATCCGCCTTTCGGGACCGCTGACGGTGCGCGAACTCGCGGGCCTGCAGGCGCAGTTGCTCGCGGCGCCGCCTGCCCCGGTCATCGACCTCACCCGGGTCACGCGGATCGACACCGCCGGGGCCTGGGCGCTGGCCACCTACGAAGGCCGGGTCGCGGCACAAGGCGGCGCGCTGCGCTATCGCGGCGCGAGCGAAGCCGCCGATCTGCTTTTGGCCACGGTACGCCGCGCCCTGCCGGTGCCCGAGCCCGCGCCCGCCACCCCGACAGGCCTTACGGCGCTTCTCGAGACGACGGGGCGCCGGGTCATAGGCGGCCTGCACTTCCTGCGCGGGCTGCTGGAGTTTCTCGGGATGTTCCTCGCCGGGCTCTTCCGCGCGGTGATCCACCCGCGCGAGTTCCGCTTCACGGCGCTGGTCGCCCATTGCGACGATGTCGGCCTGCGGGCCGTGCCGATCGTGTCGCTCATGGCCTTCCTGATCGGCGTTGTTCTCGCGTTTCAGGGCGCGACCCAGCTGCGGCAGTTCGGGGCCGAGGTCTTCGTGGTCGATCTCATTGCGATCTCTGTGCTGCGCGAGCTGGGGATCCTGCTTACGGCGATCATCGTCGCAGGCCGGACCGCGTCGGCCTTTTGCGCCGCCATCGGCTCGATGAAGATGCGCCAGGAGATCGACGCCATGCGCACGCTCGGACTCGACCCGGTGACGGTGCTCTTCGTGCCGCGCATCCTCGCGCTGTTGCTGATGCTGCCGATCCTCGGGCTGATCGCGGATATCATGGGGCTCTTCGGCGGCGCGCTGATGTCCTGGATCGAGCTTGGGATCTCGCCCTCGATGTTCCGCACCCGGCTGATCTCTGACACCGACATCAGCAACGTCGTCGTCGGGCTCATCAAGGCGCCGGTCTTCGCGGTGATCATCGGCGTGGTTGGCTGCCACGCCGGGATGCAAGTCAAGGGCGACGCGGAATCGCTCGGGCGGCAGACCTCGAGCGCCGTGGTCACCGCCATCTTCGCGGTCATCGTCGCTGACGCCCTGTTCTCGATCTTCTTTGCCGAGGTGGGACTGTGAGCCCGGAACAGGACAAAGTGGTGCTCATCCGCGTGCGCGGGCTGCGCACCCAGTTCGGCACCCACGTGGTGCACGACGGTCTGGACCTTGACGTCTACCGGGGCGAGGTTCTGGGCGTGGTCGGCGGCTCGGGTACCGGCAAGTCGGTGCTGTTGCGCGCCATCACCGGGCTCGAGCGCCCGACCGCGGGCCGGATCGAGGCCTTCGGAACCGAGGTGCTGACCGCCTCGGCAGAAGACCGCGCCCGGCTCGACGACCACTGGGGGGTGATGTTCCAGGACGGGGCGCTTTTCTCCTCGCTCACCGTGCGCGAGAATGTCGAAGTGCCGTTGCGCCGGATCGCCGAGCTAACACCCGAGCTGCGGCGGGCGCTGGCGGATCTCAAGATCTCGCTCGTCGGCCTGCCTTACCGCGCAGGCGATGCCGCCCCGTCGGAGCTTTCGGGCGGGATGCGCAAGCGCGCCGGGCTGGCGCGGGCCCTGGCGCTCGACCCCGAGATCGTCTTCCTTGACGAGCCGACCGCCGGGCTCGATCCGATCGGCGCCTCGGCCTTCGATGAGCTGATCAAAACGCTGAGCGACGCGCTGGGGCTGACCGTCTTTCTTGTCACCCATGATCTCGACACGCTCTATGCAACCTGCGACCGTATCGCGGTGCTGGCCGAGAAGCGGGTGCTCGTCACCGGCACGCTGCCCCAGATGCTGGAGGTCGATCACCCATGGGTGCAGGAATATTTCACCGGACCAAGAGCGCGGCTCGCGCGCGACGCGGTTCGGGCCGACACCAAGACCGAGGCTGACTGACCATGGAAACCCGCGCCAACTACGTGCTTGTCGGAGCCTTCGCCATCGCGGGCTTTATCGGGCTGCTCGGCTTTCTGCTGTGGTTCGCCAACGTCGAGCTGGACAAGCAGTTTGACTATTACGACATCGACTTCCCCTCGGTCTCGGGCCTGTCGATCGCTTCCGAGGTGCGCTTTGCCGGGCTGCCGGTGGGACAGGTGGTCGGCCTCGGCCTCTCGCCGGAGCAGAACGGCACGGTTCGGGTCCGCGTCGAGGTCACCGCGGGCACCCCGGTGCGCAGCAACTCCACTGCCACAATTGAGGCGCAGGGCGTCACCGGCGTCAGCTATGTCAGCATCGCCCCGGGCAGCCCCGGCGCGCGGCTGCTGTCCGATCAGACAGGTGAGCAGGTGCCGCGTATAGACGCCGGCCAGTCGGCCCTGCAATCGCTCACTGAATCCGCGCCCGAGATCTTCGACGAGACGCTGGAACTGGTACGCAGCCTGCGCGCGCTCCTCGGCTCCGAGAACCAGCAGCGTGTCGTCACCATCCTGACCAATGTCGAGCAGGCCTCAGCCGAGCTGTCGCAGACGCTGCAGGATGTCTCCGGCGTGACCGGTGCGGTCTCGACCTTCACCGACCAGATGGACCGCTTCAACGCGAGCGTCGAGGGTATGACCGGCGACGTGGCGGGCGTGCTCGCCGACGCGCAGGAGACCTTGCGCGCGATCACCACTCTGTCTGAAGAGGCTCGCGCACTTGTCGCCCAAGGCACTGGGACCGCTGCCGCGGCTGAGAGCTACATCACCGGCCGGCTGGGCCCCGCGACCGAGCAGCTACAGGGCACAGTCTCTGAGATCGAGGCGCGCTTCGCCCGCCTGAGCGACCGCGCAGAGACCCTGGCCGAGACCTTCACCGAGACCGGCAGCGCCGCCAGCGCCCGGCTGGCCGAGGCGCAGGGCACATTGGCTGGCCTCGACGGGCTCATCGCCGATCTGTCGCAGACCTCGCGCAGCGTCGACGGGGCGGCGCAGCGGCTCGACGGGTTGCTCGCCGGCGACGGTGCCGCGCTGATCGCCGAGCTGCGCACCGCGACCGCCGAGGCGACCTCGGTGATCCAGGGCTTCGGCGACAGCACCGGTGCCGATCTGAGAGCCATCTTCGAGGACATCCGCACCGCCACCCGCTCGGCGGTGCAGACCATCGAAACGGTGGGCGCCGATCTCAGTTCGGCCTCCGGGCAGCTTGATGGGCTCGCAGGGGAGGCCTCGGAGACGCTGGAGGTGGCGCGTTCGACCTTCGCCGCCGCCAATGTCACGCTCTCCTCGATCAATGGCACGCTAGAAACCGGGGACCGCGCGCTCTCGGCCGCCGAGCGGGCTTTTGACGGCGCCGACCGGGCGATCACCCACGAACTCGGCCCGATCGCGGCGCAGCTGCGCGGCACGCTGGCCGAGCTCGAGGCGGCGATCTCCCAGGTGTCGGGCGACATCCCCGGGATCACCAGCGAACTGCGCGCCGCCAGCAGATCCGCCGCCGCGGCCTTTTCGGGACTCGAGGGCGCGGTCGGCGAGACCCGCCCGGCCCTGCGCGATTTCAGCGCCACCGCCCTGCCGCAGTTCAGCCGGCTCGCCGCCGAGGCGCGCGCGCTCATCGACAATCTCGACGCGCTCACCACGCAGCTCCGTCGAAACCCGACCCGCTTTTTCCTCGACGACCGTGCCCCAGAATACCGAAGGTAGCCCCATGTTCCCGAGACCCCTCCTGCCCGTCCTCGCCCTCGCGCTCGGCACCTCCGGCTGCGCCGCGATCTCGGCGCTCGACAGCGCCTCGGAAGCGCTCGATGTCTACGAGCTGCAAACGCCCGCCATCGAGGGCGCGGCGCGGCGCGGCTGGGCCGAGCTTGTGGTCGAACCGCCGATCGCCAGCGGCGCGCTGAGCACCGACCGCATCATGATCCGGCCCGCGCCGCTTCAGGCACAATACCTGCCCGGCGCGCGCTGGTCCGACGAGACCCCCGCCATGCTGCAGACGCTTCTGGTACGCAGCCTTGCCGAGACCGGCGCCTTTGCCTCGGTCGGCCGCGCGCCGCTTGGCGCGCAGGGCGACTACGCGCTGCTGGGCGAGCTGACAGATTTCCAGGCCGAGAGCCTTGGCTCCGAGGGGCCGGTCTCGGTGCACCTGCGGCTGATACTGCGGCTGGTGCGCGAGCGCGACTCGGCGGTGGTGGCGAGCCGCACCTTCGAGGTGCGCGAACCCGCGGCGGACGACGAGACCACGACCGTCGTCGCCGCCTTCGACCGGGCCTCGCGGCGGATGATCTCCGAGATCCTGCCCTGGGCGGTGCGCGCCGGGAGCTGAGCCTCTCGGTCATTCACATCTTCCGCCTGCGTCACTTCGCGGTGCTGACAGGCGGCGCCGCGCCGCCTATACTCGGGGTCTGTCGAGACGAGGCTCATCCTGGGGAGGAACGCATGGCTTCCGCATCACGACGACTTTTGCTGAAAACCTACAGCGCTTGGATCGAGGCGGACGCGGCCTTTCGCGCCGCGCAGAGCAACCTGGCCGGGTTCTTCCCGGGCCGCCAGACGCATTTGTCGGTGCAGATCGGCAACCGCGGCTCGAAAGTGCGCCAGCTCTACAACGCGCGGCAGAGGGCGCTCGAAAAGCTGCAGCTCGCGCGCAGGCAGGCGCTGCTGGAGCGCGAGGCACGGCGGCGCCAAACACGGGTGAACCTGTTGCTGGTCTACGCGGGCTGAGCCGCACCCCGCGCTGCGAGCCCAAACCACCGGACACTGAAAAAGGCGCAGCCAGAGCCGCGCCTTTTCGCTGCATCGCCCAGAGGGCCCTACTGCGCCACCAGCCGCTCCAGCAGCGTTGCGGGGGTCACCGTGCCAATCCGCACGCCGCCCCGCGTCACCGCCACCGGCGCGTTGCGTTCGGTCATCGCGGCGGCGAACTCGAGCACCGGGGTCTCCTCGTCGACCTCGACCTCGGCGGGCGCTTCTGAGGGCTTCATCACGTCCTTGGCCCGCAGGAAGCTGAGCGGGTTGGAATGGGCCACGAACTCGGCCACGTAGTCGTTCGCCGGATCACTGGCGATCTGGTTCGGCGTGCCGCATTGCACGATGCGACCGCCCTCCATGATCGCGATGCGGTTGCCGATCTTGAAGGCCTCGTCGAGATCGTGACTGACGAAGATGATCGTCCGCTTGAGCTTAGACTGCAGTTCCAGAAGCTCGTCCTGCAGCTTGCTGCGGATCAGCGGGTCGAGCGCCGAGAAGGGTTCGTCCATCAGCAGGATCGGTGCCTCGGTGGCAAAGGCGCGGGCAAGGCCGACGCGCTGTTGCATCCCGCCCGAAAGCTCGCCCACCTTGTTGTCGGCCCAGTTCGACAGGCCGACCAGTTCGAGCTGCTCCATCACCTTGGCACGGCGGGCCGCCTTGCCCATGCCGCCCAGCTCCAGTCCGAGCCCGACGTTTTCGGCGACCGAGCGCCAGGGGAGCAGGCCGAATTGCTGGAACACCATGGCCACCCGCTCGCGGCGGATGCGGCGCAGGTCGGCGGAGGAGGCGTCGGTGACATTGACCATGCGCGCGCCCTCACGCACATGCACGCCGCCGCGCACCACCGGGTTGAGCCCGTTGACGCCGCGCAGAAGCGTCGACTTTCCCGAGCCCGAGAGGCCCATGAGCACGAGGATCTCACCCTCCTCGACGTCGAGCGAGCAATCGTGCACGCCGAGCACCTGGTCGGTCTTCTTCTGGATCGTGGCGCGGTCCAGCCCCTGGTCCATCAGTGGCAGCGCCTCTTCCGGCGCGTCGCCGAAGACGATGGAAACATTGTCGATCTTCACGGCCGTGGTCATTTCTTGTCGCCTCCGAGGTTGAGCAGGCGGTCGAGCAGGATGGCCACGACCACGATCACCAGTCCGCTCTCGAAACCGAGCGAGGTGTTCACCTGGTTGAGCGCCCGCACCACCGGCACGCCGAGCCCGTCAGCGCCGACCAGAGCGGCAATCACCACCATCGACAGCGCAAGCATGATGGTCTGGTTCAGCCCGGCCATGATCTGCGGCAGCGCATAGGGGAGTTCGGCCTTGAACAGAACGTCGCGGTTGGTGCCCCCGAAAGCCCGGACGGCCTCGGTCAGCTGCTGCGGCGTCGAGGAGATGCCGAGCTGGGTCAGGCGGATCGGCGCGGGCAGCACGAAGATCACCGTGGCGATGAGCCCCGGCACCATGCCGATGCCGAAGAAGACGATCGCCGGAATAAGGTAGACGAAGGTGGGCAGCGTCTGCATCAAATCGAGCACCGGGCGCAGCACGGCGTAGAGCCGGGGCCGGTGCGCGGCAGCGATGCCCACCGGCACGCCGATCGCCATGCAGACCACGCAGGCCGACAGCACCAGCGTCAGGCTCTCCGTGGTCTCCTCCCAGTAGCCCTGGTTGAGGATGAACAGAAAGCCGAGCGCGACGAAGGCACAGACCTTCCAGCTGCGCTGCAGAAGCCAGGCGATCAGCATGAAGGCGGCGATGATGAAGAACGGGTTGGGCTCCTGCAGAACCCAGAGGATGCCCTCGATCATCGCCTCGAGAACGACGGAGAGCAGGTCGAGCAGCCCCTCGGCGTGGTCACGGATGCCCTCGAAGATGAAGGCCGCGAAGTCGCCGACGGGAATCTTGTATGAAGTGAGCCAATCCAAGGCTGCGCTCCTTATGATGAGCAGTCAGGAGAAGGATGTCGTCTGGCTCCGCGCCGGAACGCGAAGCCAAGCTGCGACAGCCAGGATCAGAGACCCAGGGCCGATTTCACCGCCGGAAGCGCCGGCTCGCCGTCCAGCGTGGTCACGCCGTCGAGCCAGCTATCGAGCACGTCCGGGTTCGCAGCAAGCCAGGCTTCCGCCGCCGCGTCCGACTTCTCGCCGTCATTGAGGATCGCGCCCATGATCTCGTTCTCCATCTGCAGCGAGAACTCGAGGTTGGTCAGCAGCTTGCCGACGTTCGGGCATTCCTCGACATAGCCGGCGCGGGTGTTGGTATAAACCGTGGCGCCGCCGAAATCCGGGCCGAACCAGTCATCCCCGCCCGACAGGTAGGTAAGATCGAAGTTCGCGTTCATCGGGTGCGGCTCCCAGCCGAGGAAGACGATGGGGTCATCCTTTTTCGACAGGCGTGCCACCTGGCTCAGCATGCCCTGTTCCGAGCTTTCCTTGACGTCGAAGTCCTTCAGCCCGAAGGCATCCGCCTCGATCATGTCCATGATCAGCCGGTTGCCATCGTTGCCGGGCTCAATGCCATAAATGGTTTCGTCCAGATCATCGGCGTGGGCAGCGATGTCGGCGAAATCCTTGATTCCCAGTGCGGCGCCTGCGGCATTGGTGGCCAGCGTGTACTTCGCGCCCTCGAGGTTGGCGCGCACCGTGTCGACGGTGCCGGCCTCGCGGTAGGGGGCAATGTCGGCCTCCATCGTGGGCATCCAGTTGCCGAGGAAGACATCCATGTCACCCTCTTCCAGCGACACGTAGGTCACCGGCACGGAAAGCACGCTGATCTCAGTGTCATAGCCCATCGCCTCCAGCACGGTCGTGGTGGCTGCCGTGGTGGCGGTGATGTCCGTCCATCCCACATCCGAGAACCTGACTTTGGAGCAATCTGCAACGGCGGCGCTTGCGCAAAGAGCGATGGCGGAGGTGGTCAGTACGAGTTTCATAGGGTCCCCTTTTGAGGTTAGCGTGATGAATCTGAGATATTGATTGACGAGTCAATTAATGACAGGCTATCCCGGAAAAGCAACCAAAAATCTCTGGGAGCCCCACATGGCCCGCAAATCCGAGGAAGAAAGACGCAGGGATCTGATCGCTGCGACGATCCGCGAGATCGGTGCCTCGGGCACGCTCAACGTCACGACCAGCCAGATCGCCAAGCGCGCCGGGGTCTCGCCGGGGCTCGCGTTCCACTACTTCCACGACAAGGACACGCTTTTTCTCGCCGCGATGCGGTCTATCCTGTCGGACTACAAGGCAGACGTGACCCGGGCGCTAGCGAGCGCCATCACCCCCGAAGACCGCGTGAATGCCATCGTCCAGGCCAGTTTCGGCATGGGCAGCTTCCGCCGCGAGGCGATCTCGGCATGGGTGAATTTTTACGCACTCGCGCTGCGCTCGGAAGAGGCGCGGCGGCTGCTCTATCTCTATCAGCGCCGGCTGCACAGCAATCTGGTCTACGCGCTGCGCCCCAGAATCGGTGAACGCGCCCCGGATGTGGCACGGCGAATCGGTGGCCTGATCGACGGGCTGTATCTGCGCTACGCGCTCGACACCAAGATGCTGCGCCCGCCCGAAGAGGCGGTCGGCGCGGTCGACGGCTCGGAGGGGGCGCAGCACGTGCTGCGCGCCATCGCCGCCGAATGCACCGAAGTCCACGAAAACGACGACATCTCCATGGCGGACGCCGATCCGGCGCCCATGGCCCCCCTTGCAGGACCTCAGGAGTAATCATGACCTCTGCTTACCAACCCGCTGGCAGCCACTTCATCAACGGCGCCTATGTCGATGACACCGCAGGGGAAAAGATCGAGGTGATCTACCCCCACACCGGAAAGGTGATCGCCACCCTGCACGCCGCCACCCCGGCGATCATCGAGCAGGCGCTGGCCTCGGCAAAAGCCGCGCAGGCCGAATGGGGCGCACTGTCGGGCACCGAGCGCGGCCGCGTGCTGCGCAAGGCGGCTGACCTGCTGCGCGAGCGCAACCGCGAGCTGTCCGAGATCGAAACCCATGACACCGGCAAGCCGATGTCCGAGACGCTGATTGCCGATGCCGCCTCTGGCGCCGATGCGCTGGAATACTTCGGTGGTCTTGCGGGCACGCTGACCGGCGAGCACATCCCGGTGGCAGGCGGCGATTTCGTCTACACCCGCCGCGAGCCGCTCGGCGTCTGCGTCGGCATCGGCGCCTGGAACTACCCGATCCAGATCGCCAGCTGGAAGGCTGCGCCCGCGCTGGCCTGCGGCAACGCGATGATCTTCAAGCCCTCCGAGACGACCCCGCTGACGGCGCTCAAGCTCGCCGAGATCCTGATCGAAGCCGGCGCGCCTGCGGGCATCTTCAACGTCGTGCAGGGCTATGGCGCCGTCGGCGCGTCGCTGATCACGGATCCGCGCGTCGACAAGGTCTCGCTCACCGGCTCGGTGCCCACGGGCCGCAAGGTCTACGCCGCCGCCGCCGACGGCATCCGCCATGTCACCATGGAACTGGGCGGCAAGTCCCCGATCGTGGTCTTCGACGATGCCGACCTCGAAAGCGCCGTCGCTGCCGCGATCAATGGCAACTTCTATTCCACCGGCCAGATCTGCTCGAACGGCACCCGCGTCTTCGTGCAGGAGGGGCTGTATGAGACATTCGTCGCCCGGGTCGCCGAGCGCATGGAGAACGCCGTGATCGGCGATCCGATGGGCGAGGCCACCACCATCGGTCCGATGGTCTCGGCCCGCCAGCGCAGCATCGTCGAGGGCTACATTGCCAAGGGCGTCGAAGAAGGGGCGCGGCTGGTGAAGGGTGGCAAGGTGCTGGACGGCGCGGGCTTCTACATCGAGCCGACGCTCTTTGCCGATGTCACCGACGAGATGACCATCGCCCGCGAGGAGATCTTCGGCCCGGTCATGTCGGTGCTGAAATTCGCCACCGAGGACGAAGCACTGGCCCGCGCGAACGACACGCAGTTCGGCCTTGCCGCCGGTGTGTTCACCGCCGATCTTACCCGCGCGCACCGCATGGCCGCGGGCTTCGAGGCGGGCACCTGCTACATCAACGCCTACAACCTCACCCCGGTCGAGGCGCCCTTCGGCGGCTCCAAGATGTCGGGTGTTGGCCGCGAGAACTCCAAGGCCGCCATCGCGCATTACAGCCAGGTGAAATCGGTCTACGTCGGCATGAACCCGACCGAAGCCCCGTTCTGAAGGAGGCCGTGATGCAGGCGGACTACGTCATCGTCGGCGCGGGCTCGGCAGGCTGCGCCATCGCTTACCGGCTCGCCGAGGCGGGCAAGAAGGTCATCGTGGTGGAATTCGGCGGCACGGACGCTGGGCCCTTCATCCAGATGCCCGGCGCGCTCTCCTACCCGATGAACATGAAGCGCTACGACTGGGGCTTCGAGTCCGAGCCCGAGCCGCATCTTGGCGGGCGCCGCCTTGCCACGCCGCGCGGCAAGGTGCTGGGCGGCTCGTCCTCGATCAACGGCATGGTCTACGTGCGCGGCCACGCGCGGGACTTCGACACTTGGGAAGAGATGGGCGCGCAGGGCTGGGCCTATGCCGACGTGCTGCCCTACTACAAGCGCATGGAGAGCTGGCACGAGGGCGGTCACGGCGGTGATCCGGACTGGCGCGGCACCTCGGGCCCGCTGCACGTCTCGCGCGGCAAGCGCGACAATCCCCTCACCCGCGCCTTCGTCGAGGCCGGGGTGCAGGCGGGCTACGAGGCGACCCATGACTACAACGGCGAGAAGCAGGAGGGCTTCGGCCCCTTCGACGCGACCATCCACAAGGGCGAGCGCTGGTCGGCCTACAAGGCCTACCTCAAGCCCGCCATCGCCACCGGCAATGTCGAAGTGGTGCGCGGGCTCGCACGCAAGGTCGTGATCGAGAACGGCCGCGCCACCGGCCTCGAGATCGAGCGCAAGGGCAAGGTCGAGGTGATCACGGTCGGCAAGGAAGTGATCCTCGCGGCCTCCTCGATCAACTCGCCGAAGCTGCTGATGCACTCGGGGATCGGCCCGGCCGAGCACCTCAGGGAACACGGCATCGAGGTCGTCGCCGACCGTCCCGGCGTCGGGCAGAACCTTCAGGACCACCTCGAGCTCTACATCCAGCAGGCGGCGACGCAGCCGGTGTCGCTGTTCAAGTACTGGAACCTCTTCGGCAAGGCTTATGTCGGCGCGCAATGGCTCTTCACCCGCAAGGGCCCGGGCGCCTCGAACCAGTTCGAGAGCTGCGCCTTCGTGCGCTCGAAGCCGGGCGTGGAATACCCCGACATCCAGTACCACTTCCTGCCCATCGCCGTGCGCTACGACGGCAAGGCAGCCGCCGAGGGACACGGCTTCCAGGCCCACGTCGGCCCGATGCGCTCGAAATCGCGCGGCGCGGTGACGCTGAAGTCCGCCGACCCCAAGGACGCTCCCAGCATCTTCTTCAATTACATGTCGCATGAGGATGACTGGGCCGATTTCCGCACCTGCATCCGCCTCACCCGCGAGATCTTCGGCCAGGAGGCCTTTGCCCCCTACCGTGGCCACGAGATCCAGCCCGGAGACTCCTTCCAGACGGACGAGGAGCTGAACGATTTCATCCGCGCGCATGCCGAAAGCGCCTACCACCCCTGCGGCACCTGCCGCATGGGCGCGGCGAGCGATCAGATGGCCGTGGTCGATCCCGAGTGCCGGGTGATCGGCGTCGAGGGGCTGCGCGTTGCCGACAGTTCGATCTTTCCGCAGATCACCAACGGCAACCTCAACGCGCCCTCGATCATGACCGGAGAGAAGGCCTCGGATCATATCCTCGGCAAGCAGCCCCTGCCCCGCGACAACGCCCAGCCGTGGGTGCATCCGGAGTGGAGAACGGCACAGCGCTGACGCCTTTCGCGCGCCGCCACACCGGCGGCGCGGATGCTGCCTAGGGATGACCCGGCGTTGCACAACTCCCTGATGCCGCGACTCACTTTTCAGGCTACGCTTGTCCCAGGCAAGAGCAGGACAAGAAGATGATCACCCCATCCCCCCGACCATGGGTCAGGGCGGGCGCATTGATCGTCGCACTGGCGGCAACCCTGGGTGGTTGCGGCAGTTCGGCGCCACGCACCGTGACCCTCTCCCCAAGCGAAACCCAGGCGCTCTACGTGCGAGAGAACCGCGCCTCCGGCATCCCCCACCGCTTCGGCGACACCAAGCCGCATGACTGGGGCGCAATCAGCCCGGCCCGCTACCCTGTGCACGGGCTCGACGCCGCGCGCTATCAGGGCGTGATCGACTGGCACGCGGCGCGCGGCGCGGGTATCCGCTTCGGCTACCTCAAGGCGACCGAGGGTGGCGATCACATCGACCCGGCCTTCGGGCAGAACGCCGCGGGGGCCCGCTCCGCGGGCGTGCCTGTCGGTGCCTATCACTTCTACTACTTCTGCCGCCCGGCGCACGAGCAGGCCGCGTGGTTCATCGCCAACGTGCCCAAACGGCGCGGCGACCTGCCGCCGATCCTCGACATGGAGTGGAACCACCTCTCGCCCACCTGCCGCATCCGACCGCCCGCGAGCGAGGTGCGCGCCAGCATCCGCGAGTTCTCGCGGATCGTCGAGCGTCACTATGGCACCGCCCCGGTGATCTACACGACGCCGGACTTCTACGCCCGCAACGATCTCGGCAGCCTGCGCGGCACCGAGTTCTGGCTGCGCTCGGTCACTGCACACCCCTCGGAGCGCTATCCCGACGAGCGCTGGAGCTTCTGGCAATACACCGGCACCGGGCTGGTGCCCGGGGTGCGCGGGCCGGTGGATTTGAACGCCTTCGCCGGCAACGAGGCGACCTGGCAGGCCTGGCTCGCGGCGCGCAGCCAAGGGTAGCGCCGCCCTGCACATCCTCACCCGGGACCGACCAGGCGCCGGGTGAGGCATGTACGCGTCTGTCCTCTTGCAAAAAGAACATCCTCCGGCCCGCCCCGCCACCCGGCGAACAGCCCCCGCGTGCCTTGCCACAAGCCGGAACACCCTCCCAGCCCTGCAGGCATGACACACTCCGCCGCACAGTACCCCTGCGCCCGCAAGTGCCCGGTAGGGCTTGCGTCCCCGGCCCATATCCGGTCTATCGCGCCGCGGGAGGAGGCCGGACGGAAACAAGAGACTCGGATGGCCGACGTACAGACATCAGGTGCCGCGATCACCTTCGACAAGCTGGGAAAGTCCTTCGACAAGAAGGGCTCCGGCAAGGTCATGGCGCTCGAGGATATCAGCCTCGACGTCGCCCCCGGCACGATCACCGGGATCATCGGGCGCTCCGGCGCCGGCAAATCCACGCTGCTGCGCATGGTCAACGGCCTGGAACAGCCGACCTCCGGCGCGGTCACCGTCGCCGGTCATGACGTCGGCCGCGCCAGCGGCGCGGCGCTGCGGCGCATTCGGCGCGACGTCGGGATGATCTTCCAGCACTTCAACCTGCTGAGCTCTCGCACGGTCTACGGCAACGTCGCCCTGCCGCTCGAGATCGCGGGCGTGCCCGGCGCCGAGATCAAGCGCCGCGTCGATGACCTCATCGCCCGCGTCGGCCTCGAGCAGCTCAGCAGCCGCTATCCGGCGGAACTCTCGGGCGGCCAGAAACAGCGCGTCGGCATCGCCCGCGCCCTCGCCACCCAGCCCAAGGTCCTGCTCTCGGACGAGGCCACCTCGGCGCTCGACCCCGAGACCACCCAGACCGTGCTGAAACTGCTGGCCGACATCAACCGCGACCTTGGCCTCACCATCCTGCTGATCACCCACGAAATGGCCGTGGTGCGCGACATTGCCAGCCACGTGGCGGTGATCGACGGCGGCCGCATCGTCGAGGCGGGATCGACCTACGAGGTCTTCGCCGCGCCCCAGCACCCGACGACCCGCTCGTTCCTGTCGGGGATCACCGGCATCACCTTGCCGAGCTTCATCGCCGGCAAGCTGGTCGCCGAGCGCCCGCAAGGCGACAGCCAGGAGGTGATCCGCATCACCTTTGCCGGGCAACACGCCACCGACCCGATGCTCGCCAAGCTCACCTCCGAATTGGGCATCCCGGTCAACATCCTGGCCGGCGCGATCGAGGAGATCGGCCCGCATCCCTTCGGCAACCTGCTGGTCTCGGTCGACGCGGACCGCGGCGCAGAAGCCCGCGCCTTTCTTCAACGCCACGAGCTGCTCACGGAGGTGCTGGGCTATGTCGGCTAACCTCATCAACCTGCTGATCGAAGCCACGCTTCAGACCCTCTACATGGTCGCCATCTCGGGCGCGCTCGGCACACTCTTCGGCCTGCCCATCGGCGTCTATCTGGCCGTCTCGCAACGCGGCGAGCTGCTGTCCTCGCCCTGGGTGAACAAGGTGCTCGGCCTCCTTGTCAACGCGACGCGCTCGGTTCCCTTCATCATCCTCGTGGTGGCAATCATCCCCTTCACCCGGATGATTGCCGGCACTTCGATCGGCACCACTGCCGCCGTCGTGCCGCTGACCATCGCCGCCGTGCCCTTCATCGCGCGGCTCGTCGAAAACGCCATCCGCGAGGTCGACAGCGGCCTCATCGAGGCGGCCAGGGCCATGGGCGCCACGCCCTTCCAGATCATCCGCAAGGTGCTGGTGCCCGAGGCGCTGCCCGGCATTACCCTTGGCCTGACGCTCGCCCTCGTCAGCCTCATCGGCTACTCAGCCATGGTCGGTGCCGTCGGTGGCGAAGGCCTCGGCGATCTTGGCATCCGCTACGGCTACCAGCGCTTCATGCCCGAGGTGATGCTGGCGGTGGTCGTGATCCTCATCGTGCTGGTCCAGCTCGTGCAATCCCTCGGCGAGGGTCTGGCCCGGCTGGTCGACAAGCGCGCGCCGCGCAACCGCGGCCGCTGACTCCATAATAAGAACACAGATGGAAGGAGAAATCCCATGAAGCGTATGATCCCCCTCGTCTCCGCATTGGCCCTGATGGCCGGCACCGCGATGGCCGAAGACATCAAGGTCGGTGTCTCGCCGGGCGAGCACGCCGAGATCATGGAAGAAGTGGCGAAGGTTGCCGCGCCCATGGGCCTCAACATCGACGTGGTCGAATTCTCGGACTACGTGGTGCCCAACCAGGCACTGGCCGACGGCGACATCGAGGCCAACTCGTTCCAGCACGAGCCCTACCTCGACAACCAGATGAAAGACCGCGGCTTCGAATTGGCGCCGGTGGCGACAACCATCACCACCCCGATGGGCGTCTACTCGGACAAAGTCACCGCGCTGGACGACTTCCCCGAGGGCGGCTCCATGGGCATCCCCAACGATCCCACCAACGGCGGCCGCGCGCTTCTGGTGCTGCAACAGCTCGGTCTAATCAAGCTCGCCGAGGGCACCGGCCTCGTGCCGACCGTGCTCGACGTGGTCGAGAACCCCAAGGACATGCGCTTCCAGGAGCTCGACGCGGCGCAGCTGCCGCGCTCGCTGGCCGACCTCGATGCCGCGCTGATCAACACCAACTACGCGATTGCCTCGGGCCTGAACCCGAAGGAAGACTCGATCGCCATGGAAAGCGCCGACAACCCCTACGTGAACATCATCGTGGTGCGTAAGGGCGACGAGGAGCAGCCCTGGGTGAAGCCGCTGATCGACGCCTACCACAGCCCCGAGATCAAGGCCTTCATCGAAGAGAAGTACCACGGCACCGTGCTGACCTCCTGGTAAGCCGCGGTCGGCGGGCGCCCTGCCCGCCGCGCCATGAAAAGCAAAGGCCCGCCGCGGATGTCGCGGCGGGCCTTTTCCATTGTGCTCGGCGGGGGGGGGGCAGCCCATGTGCTCTGACGCATACTCCCCCGGGCTGGCCGGGAAGACCACGGTCAGAAGGAAGGTCCTGCTCTGCGCAACCCCATCCTTGTGCGCCTCTTCTTGAGCCATCACTCTGGCAAAAGGCGCATCGCATCAGAC
Source organism: Salipiger sp. PrR007 (assembly GCF_010499845.1). Lineage (NCBI taxonomy): Bacteria > Pseudomonadati > Pseudomonadota > Alphaproteobacteria > Rhodobacterales > Roseobacteraceae > Salipiger > Salipiger sp. PrR007. The sequence goes on from NZ_JAAGOZ010000041.1 coordinate 30,228, forward strand.
ACTTTCAGCGGCAAGTTCGCGTGCTCCGACCTTCAGGAGGTGGAGCAGGTGCGGAGCGAAGCTGTTCCACACGTCGATGCGGAAGCGGGTTTCGGCGTCGCGCCAGAGGATCACGGTGGCGCCGTCGAAGAGCGTGCGGCGGGCGGAGCCGACCGGGATCGCGTCGATGTCGCGGGCGCATCCGATGGTCATCAGCTCGGCGGCGCGCGGGCCTTCGATGACGAAGCTCACCTCGCG
>NZ_JAAGOZ010000042.1:0-28255 GCF_010499845.1 Salipiger sp. PrR007
CGTTGCCCACCAAGAAGGCCGGGCGATACACCGGCGGGCTCTGGGTCGGCAAGTTCCTCAAGACCCACAGCTACCAGAAGATCACCAGTGACGAGGCCGCCGCAACCATCGGCGAGTATGGATCGCGCCTGTGCATGCTCGAGGGTTTCGTGGGTCATGCCGAGCAGTGCAACCTGCGCGTTCGCCGCTACGGGGGCATCGACGTACCGTTCGGCGGAGCCGCGCCCTATCGCGAGGCGGCCGAATGATCTGCACGCGTCCGGCCTGCGCCAAGTCGTGGCCGGGCCCGTCGGATAACTGAAGCAGGAAGGAAACAGATATGCAGCTGCCGGCGACACCAAGTTTCTCACTCCGGGGCAAGCGCGCGCTGGTGACCGGCGCAACCTCCGGGATCGGTCTTGGCGCGGCCACGGCACTCGCTAGGGCGGGGGCCCATGTGATCTGCGTCGCGCGCCGGGCCGGACCGCTGGCGGAAGTGGTCGAGGCAATGGAGCGCGAGGGCCTGTCTTGCGAGGCGCTCCCCCTTGATATCACCGACGTCGACACAACGCGCGAGACGCTGGATACGATCGATGCCGTCGAGATCGTGGTGAACTCGGCCGGGATGGCGCGGCATGGTCCGGCGCTCGACACGACGCCCGAGGACTTCGATGCGGTGATGCATGTCAATCTGCGGGCCGCCTACTTCCTGTCGACCGCCGCGGCACGCCGGATGATCGACAGCGGCACACGCGGGTCGATCGTGCACGTCAGCAGCCAGATGGGCCACGTCGGGGGCATTGACCGCGGCGTCTACTGCGCTTCAAAGCACGCTCTGGAGGGCATGGTGAAATCCATGGCCATCGAGTGGGGCCCGCATGGCGTGCGGATAAACACACTCTGCCCGACGTTCATCCGGACACCTCTCGGCGAGCAGACGCTCGCGGACCCCGCGCGCCGCGCCTGGATCGAAGACAAGATCAAGCTTGGACGCGTCGGCGAGGTCGAGGACATCATGGGGGCGGTGGTCTACCTGTGCTCGGAGGCGTCGTCGCTGGTGACGGGAACCTCGCTGCTGGTGGATGGCGGCTGGACGGCGGACTGAGGTCTCAACCGCCGAGCAAGAATTGGACACTGGGCCGCGCGAGAAACAGCCCTTCGGAGTGAGCCGTTTCAGGCGCATTTTGAGCGGGCCGGCTGCAGGGGATCCCCATCCACATGCGGCCGCTCGAGGTCGCATAGATCGGGATGGCAACTTTGGTTGGCACGGCACAGCTTGTTCCATCGTCAACATGGGGCTATTCCGTGGCCTAGGCGCCTGTGTCGTCAATCCGACACAAAGGCCGGACCGCGGACCCTGAGGAGGAGCAGGTTCATGCTCGACCAGACGACCATCGCCGAGACGCTCGGCCAGCACTACGACCTTGCCCCCTCGCTGGAGGCGGCGGAGCGGCTGAGCGGGCTCTACGCCACCATGAGCCGCGTGGTCAGCCCTGCCGACTGGGCGATCCACGCCCCCTATGTCGAGGCGATCAACCGGCTCAAGAAAGAGCGCAACGCGGTCATCCTCGCGCACAACTACATGACCCCGCAGATTTACCACGGCATCGCCGACGTGGTCGGCGACAGCCTGCAGCTCGCCATCGAGGCGACACGGGTCGAAGCGGACGTGATCGTGCAATGCGGTGTGCATTTCATGGCCGAGACCTCGAAGGTGCTCAGCCCCGAGAAGACCGTGCTGATCCCCGATATGGACGCGGGCTGTTCGCTGGCCGAAAGCATCACCCCTGAGGGCATCGCCGAAATGCGCCGCCGCTACCCGGGCGCGCCGGTGGTCACCTACGTGAACACCTCGGCCGCGGTGAAGGCGGCGTCCGACATCTGCTGCACCTCGTCGAACGCCGCGCAGATCGTCGCCGCGCTGGATGCCGAGACGGTCATCATGACCCCCGACAAGTACCTCGCGCAGAACGTCGCCAAGCAGGTGCCGCAGAAGACCATCGTTTGGTACGACGGCTCGTGCATCGTGCACGAACGCTTCACCGCCGCCGAGTTGCGCGACTTCCGCAGTTGGCAGCCCGACACCCGCATCATCGCCCATCCCGAATGCCCGCCCGACGTGGTGGCCGAGGCGGATTTCTCGGGCTCGACCGCCGGGATCATCGACTACGTGACCCGCGAGCAGCCGCACAAGGCGATGCTGGTCACCGAATGCTCGATGGCCTCGAACATCTCGGACGCGCTGCCGGGGATCGAGTTCGTCGGCCCCTGCAACATGTGCCCCTACATGAAGATGATCACGCTCGAGAAGGTGCTCTGGTCACTGCACAGCATGGAAGGCGGGGTGGAGGTCGATGCTTCGGTCGCGACAGGCGCGCGCCTCGCCGTGCAGCGGATGATCGACCTGTCGCAGCGCAAGGCGGCCTGACCCGGTGCAGCAGGTTTCGACCGTCCGCGTGGTCATCCTCGGCGCGGGTCTGGCCGCGCTCTACGCCGCGCTGGCGCTGGCGCCGCGCCCGGTGCTGCTGGTCTCGCCCGACCCGCTGGGCACCGGCGCAAGCTCGGCCTGGGCGCAGGGCGGGGTCGCCGCCGCCATGGCACTTCCCGACAGCCCCGCGGCCCATGCCGCCGACACGCTGCGCGCCGGGGCAGGGCTCGTCGATCCCGAGGTGGCGCAGTCCGTCACCCGCGAGGCACGCGAGCATATCCTGTCGCTGACCCGGCTCGGCGCGCCCTTCGATCGGGATGCGGCGGGAGGATACCTGCTGTCGCGCGAGGCGGCGCATGCCTTCGCCCGCGTGGTGCGGGTGCGCGGCGATCAGGCCGGGGCCGCGATCATGCGCGCGCTGGTGGCGCAGGTGCGGCTCGCGCCCTCGGTGCAGGTGCTCGAGGGCTGGCTGGCGACCGGGCTGCGCAGCGCCGCGGGCCGCGTCACCGGCGTCGAGGTGGCGCCCTCCCAGGGCGGCGCGCCGGTGGCGGTGACCGCCCCGGCGGTGCTGCTGGCGGGCGGCGGTTCGGGCGGGCTCTACGCGCTGACCACCAACCCCGTGCGCATCCGCGGGCAGGTGGCGGGCCTTGCCGCCCGGGCCGGCGCGGTGATGGCCGACATGGAGTTCGTGCAATTCCACCCCACCGCCATGGACATCGGGCTCGATCCAGCGCCGCTCGCTACCGAGGCGCTGCGCGGCGAGGGCGCGGTGCTGGTCAACCGGCTCGGGGAGCGCTTCATGGAAGGGGTTCACCCCGACCTCGACCTTGCCCCGCGCGATGTGGTGGCCCGCTCGGTCTATGCTCAGAGCCAGTCCGGCCTGCGCCCGATGCTCGACACGCGCGCCGCGCTCGGATCCCGGATCCGGGAGGACTTCCCGGGGATTGCCACCGCCTGCGACCGCGCCGGGATCGACCCTGTCACCCAACTCATTCCTGTCACTGCCGCCGCACACTACCACATGGGCGGGATCGCCACCGATGCCGCCGGGCGCGCCTCGCTTGCCGGGCTATGGGCCTGCGGCGAGGTCGCCTCGACCGGGCTGCACGGGGCGAACCGGCTGGCCTCGAACGGGCTGCTCGAGGCGCTGGTCTACGCCCGCCGCTGCGCCGCGGACCTCGCGGCGGCGCTTGGCCCGGCCGCCGAGGCCCCCGAAATTTCGCTGCCGAGCACGGGTCCCGCCGAAGCGCCCGATCCAGCACTTGTGGCCCGCCTGCGCAATGCCATGACGGCGGGGGCGGGCGTGATCCGCGATGCCGGGGGGCTCACCGCCTGCCTGCGCGAGATCGCCGTCGTGGAGGCGGCCCAGCCGCATTGCGCAGCGCTCGCCAACATGACCGCCACGGCGACGCTGATCGCCTCCGCCGCTCTGGCCCGGTGCGAGAGCCGGGGCGCGCATTTCCGCTCTGACGCCTCCGAGGCCACCGCCGAGATCGGCTCCCGCAGCCGCATGACCCTGACGGAGGCGCTGGCCCTCCGCGACACGCTTCAGAAGGAACCCGCCTGATGTCCCTGCCTTCGCTGCCCGACATGATCCTAGACCCGCTGGTGCGGGCTGCGCTGATGGAGGATCTCGGCACCTATGGCGATCTGACGACCCGCACGGTGATCCCGGCGGGTACCCGCTACCGTGCGCAGCTGTGCGCCCGCGAGGCCGGCGTGGTCTCGGGCATGCAGATCGCGCGCATGGCCTTCCACATGGTCGATCCGGCGCTGGCGGTGACCCTCCACAAGTCAGACGGCAGCGCCATCGCGTCCGGTGACGTGCTAATGGAGATCGAGGGCGATGCCGCCTCGATCCTCACCGCCGAGCGCGTGGCGCTGAACTTTGCCGGGCGGCTTTCGGGCATCGCCACGATCACCGCCGCATTCGTCGCCGAGACGGCGGGCACCAAGGCGCGCATCACCTGCACCCGCAAGACCACGCCGGGCCTGCGCATCGTCGAGAAACAGGCGGTGCTGCACGGCGGCGGCTTCAACCACCGCTTCTCGCTGTCGGATGCCATCCTCGTGAAGGACAATCACATCGCCGCAGCGGGGGGCATCCGCCCGGTGCTGCGGGCGATCAAGGGGCAGGCCTCGCACATGGTGCGGATCGAGATCGAGGTCGACACACTCGCGCAGCTCGCCGAGGTGTTGGATGAGGGCGGCGCGGACGTGGTACTGCTCGACAACATGGACAGCGGGGCCCTTCGCGAGGCGGTGGCCATGTCCGCCGGGCAGCTGGTGCTCGAAGCCTCGGGCAACATGACACTCGAGCGCATCGCCGAGGTGGCGGCCACCGGGATCGACTACATCTCGGTCGGGGCGCTGACCCATTCGGCGCGGACGCTGGACCTGGGGCTCGATTTCTGATGGCCCAGGTCTGAAACGTCATGGCTGCGCAAACAAATACGCTGAAATTATTGCACAATTTGGCCCTATCCGAAAGATCCGCCAGAGGGGCAGCGATGTAAGCCTAATGACGACTTCTGCTCGCGGCGTGTCGCCTTGCATTACGTCATTGAGCGCTTCGAACTCTCAACTGCCGAGGCCAACCTTCTTGAGTTCCATGAGCGCTGCGCCATGGATGCGTTGCAGGCGGTCTCTGTGGGTCTCGCCACCGCGCAGCGGGCCGGGAATTTCGAGGCCCAGCGGGATATCCCGGGGCAGGCTACGAAGCAGATTGGTCAGAGCGATTTCGCCCTCGCCCGGCGGCAGGCGTTCGCGCCGGGCGGTGTCGAGCAGCTCTTCCTCGGTATAGCGCGGCTGGACCAGCGCATCACACAGGTGGGCAAAGGGCAGTCGCTCTTTCGGCACTGCGGCCAGCTCGGCGAAGGTCGAAGCGGAGCGGTCGAAATGCAGGCTGTCCACCAGCAGCCCGGGCAGTGGCCCCGCGGCCTCGACCACTTGCCGGCAGGCCGCGAGGTCGGGCACCGGGGTCCAGGGAAAAAACTCCAGCACCGCGCGCAAGCCGCGGTCCTCCGCCGCCTCGGCGAGCGCAGCCAGCCTGTCTGCCAGCCGCGACAGGTCGCTGTCGTAGGGGGCGGCGATGACATGGCGGGCAGCAAGCTCGGCGCCGGTGTCGAGCGTCGGGAGCACCTCGGCCAGCCTGAACTCCGGCGTCAGCCGCAGGAACTCGATGTCGGCGACCTCGATGCCGGTGTCGCGCAGCGCTTTCCGGGTCTCGCGCAGCTCGGTGTGGTCCGAAAGCGGATAGCCGGGGCTGTCTGGGGTCACTTGCAAGAGCCGCAGGCCGACGCCGTCAAACCCGGCTTCCGCCGCCACCCGGATCAGCGCGGCGGGCGCCAGGTCGATGGCCGTCAGATGCGCGACGCTCAGCTTGCGGCTCATGCGCCACGCGCCGCCGCGTCGCGCCCGGCGATGAAGCCGAAGGTCATCGCCGGGCCGAGGTTGATCCCGCCCGCCGGGTAGTGCCCTCCGAAGACGCTCGCCATGTCGGTTCCGGCGGCCCAGAGACCGGGGATCGGCGCACCCGCGGTGTCCAGAACCTGCGCCCGCCCGTTTGTGGCGAGTCCACAGAAGGTGCCGAAGCTGCCCGGCACCACCTCGACTGCGAAAAAGGGCGCGCGGCTGATGGCAGCGACGCAGGGATTCGGATGCTGCTCGGGGTCGCCCTGCAACCGCATGTAGGGCGTGGTGCCGCGGTGAAAGAGCGGATCCTCGCCGCGCGCCGCGCCGCGGTTCCACTCGGCCACCGTGGCTTCGAGCCCCGCCGCGTCGATGCCGCAGGCCCGTGCAAGCTCTGCCAGGTCACGTCCCGTCTTGAGGTAGCCACGGCGCACCCAGTGGCGCCATGGCAGCGGTTGCGGGCGCACGACGCCCAAGCCGAAACGGCGCAGGAACCTAAAGTCGCAGACCAGCCAGGACCGCGCGGGCTGGTGTTCGGGCAGGGCGCCGAGCAGTGCGTCGACATAGTCGTGATACCCCAGCCCCTCATTGCAGAAGCGCTTTCCGTTCGCCAGAACGCCGATCACGCCGGGCTTCCCGCGCTCGATGATATGCGGGAACGTCCCGAACTTGCCATCGGGCCAGGGTATGACGGAAACCGGGCAGAGTGCGGCCGCCCGGGCCAGGTCGCGGCGCATCTGCGCGCCGATGCCCCGCGCCATGGCGATGCCGTCGCCGCGTGCCTCGGGGATGGCGAGCGTCCGATGCTCGGCATTCCGCAGAACGGTCTCGGCCCGCAGCTCGGCGTCATGGGGATAGCCGCCGGTGGCAAGCACCACGCCGACCCGGCTGTGCAGCAGTGTGCCGTCGCCAAGCGCGACCCCGGTGATGCTCCCGTCCTCGTGCTGCAGCGCGCGCACCGCGCATCCGGGGCGCAGCTCGACCCCGAGATCGAGCGCCGCGCGCAGCAGCCTGGCGACCAGAGCATTGCCGTTGCGCAGGTCCATGCCGCGCCCATGCAGGGCGAGATCGCGGACATGGCGCATGACGCGGCGCGTCACATGAAGAAAGGCGCGGGGCGAGCGGGTCATGGTCATGAAGGCGCGCAGATCGGGCCCGGCCTGGATCGTCATTCCCAGGAAGGTTGTCTCGCGCGCAGGCAGCCGCAGCAACTCGATGTCCGCGCCCAGCTTGCGGCCGTCAAACGGTTTGGCGATGACCGAACGCCCGCCGGTGCCCGCGCCGGGCAGGTGGCCGTAAGTGTCGGGAATGGCGGTCCCGGGTTCGAATTCGAGCGCGGGCACGGCCTCGAAGAACTCTACCATCTCGGGCGCGGCGGCAAGAAAGGCATCGACTCGCTCGGGCTCGAAACGGTTGCCGAGCACCTCCTGCAGGTAGTTCCGGGGTGCCTCGGCGGGCTCGGTGATGCCGGCACGGCGGACGATGGGATTGCGCGGCGCCCAGATCCAGCCCCCGGACAAGGCGGTGGTGCCACCCAGAACCTCGGCCTTTTCCAGAACGGTCACGGTAAGCCCCTTTGCGGCGGCAGTCACGGCGGCGGACAGACCGCCAGCGCCGGAGCCGACGACAACAAGATCCACGCTGCGTGTCATCGCTTCCTCCTCGGACTGCCTCCCGTGCCTGCTTACCGTGGGATAGGGTGTTAACGTCAATGATATTATATGCGATTATGATAACATCATGTTACTGAGGGGAGGGGCCCATGCGCGAAATCACGCTGCGACAGATCGAGGTTATCCGGGCGGTCATGCTGCGTGGCACGATCGCGGGGGCGGCAGAGTTCCTGGGGGTGTCGGCACCGGGAATCTCGCGGCTTGTCAAACACACCGAAGAGACACTGGGGCTACGCCTGTTCGAGCGCCGGGCTGGCCTCTTCGTGCCCTCGGTCGAGGCGGGGCGGATCTTCGACCAGGTGCGAGAGGTCTACAAGGGGGTCGAGAACCTGCAGAGCGCGATTGACTCGCTGCAGAAGGGCGAAGAGGTGCAACTGGCCTTTGCCTCGGCGCCCTCTGTCGCCCAGTTCATCGCCGCGCGGACAATATCCTCGATCCGCGCGCGCTATCCCGACCTCTACATCGATCTCAATATCCTGAAGATCGAGGAGACCACGGACTACCTTTTGCTGGAGCGGGGCGAGTTCGTGATCATGAGTTCGCCGGTCCACAACCCCGGGATCCAAAGCGAGAAAATCGCCCATGGGCGGGTCGTCGCGATCCTGCCCGAGGGCCATCCGCTGGCGGAGCAGACCGTGGTCTCGGTGCAGGATCTGGCGCGGGAGCCGCTGGTCGGGATCGACCCGGCGGACCCCTATGGCCGCATCGTCTCGCGGCCGTTCCGCGAGGCCGGGATAGAGCTGCGCCACTCCATGCGAGGGCGGTTTGCCCAGACCATCGTCAGCCTCGTGCGGCACGGGCTCGGGGTGGCGCTGATCGACGAGTTCTCGGTGTCAGAGGTCTACCTGCCGGGGGTCGTGCGCCGCCCGCTGCGGGAGGAAACTTCGATCGACATCTATGCCGTGACCAAGAAGGATCGCGTGCTCTCGAACTTCGCTGAATTCAGCATCCAGCAGTTCCGTCGAGAGTTGAACGATGCTGGCAAGATCTGGGCAGGTCGGGAGGAATGAAATAACGTAATGTTAATAAGCGCGCGAAAATGGTATTTGACGTTATGCGCGCTCCTATCGCATCAATTTTGGCGACGGACGCGGGGAGGACCGTGTTCGACCGCATTTCAAGGGAGGGAAAACCATGAAGCGTTTTGTATTCGGTGCCGCCTCGGCATTCATTCTTGCCGCAGCCTCTGCTTCGGCTCAGGACTACCCCACCAAAGAAATCCAGGGCATCATCCAATGGGGAGCCGGTGGCTCCACCGACACCGTGATGCGCTCTGTTACCCCGCATGCCGAGGAAGTTCTGGGTGGCACGGTCGTAATGCAGAACGTGACAGGCGGCGTCGGTGCTATCGCGTTGAACCAGGTTGCCGGGCAGGCGGCTGACGGCTACACGCTGCTCATGGGCGCGGAAAACCCACTGCTCTACAAGGTGATGGGCCTCGGCGACAAGGACTACTCGGACTTCACCCCGATCAACATCCTGGCCCGCGGCACGCCGATCCTGGTGGCCAACCCCGATGCCCCCTTCGACGATTACGCGGGCATGATGGCGTATATCAAGGAGAACCCGGGAGAGCTTCGGCTCGGCGCGACGGGACCCGGTGGCCTGCCGTCGGTTGTGACGGCGATGATCAACACCGTCGAGGGCGAGATGGACGTGATCTCGGTGCCCTACGACGGCGATGGCCCGGCGCTGACCGCGTTGCAGGGCGGCGCGATCGACGTGATGCCCGCGGTTCTGGGCGCCGCAATCGAGGGGATCCGTGCCGGCAACATCAAGCCGCTCGCGGTCTTCGACATCGCCCCCAACGACAAGCTGCCAGAGGTTCCGGCGGTCACCTCGTTCAACGAGGGCTACAACACCTATCTGCCCTGGGGCCCGTTCTTCGGTGTCTTCGTCAAGAAGGGCACGCCGGATGACGTGGTTGCCAAGCTGACCGAGGCCTATGCCGCGGGCGCCGAAACCGCCGACTTCCAGGAGCTGATGGAAAACCGCGGCTTCACCATGATGTCGATCTCGGGCGCCGAGGCCGAGGACTTCCTCGCCAAGTGGCAGCAAGGGACCACCTGGCTGCTGCAGGATGCCGGCCTGACCAAAAGCTCGCCGGAAGACTTCGGCATCGCCCGTCCGGGCAACTGATCCGCAAGATCCGGCGCCCGCGCCCAAGGATCAAGCTGGCGCCGCACTTCTGCAAGAGAAGGGCGGCGCTTTTTTCTACCGCGTCCCGCGACGCACTGAGGGAGGGGAGCCCCATGTCCCGAATTGAAACGGAACACCACGACGGCACGTCTGACGCGACGCCGGGCGGCTACGAGCGGCAGAGACGCCCTGGAGAGCTGGTTTTCGGCGCCGTCATGGTGATCGCAAGCTTGGTGCTGCTGTGGAACGCCTATGGCATCTCCGGTTTCGAGGCGCTGTCGGCGCCGGGGTCGGTGCCCATGGCGACGACCGCCGTCATGGTAGTCACCGCGCTGGTCATCTTCCTGCGTGACCTGCGCCTGCCGCGCGTGGCGGGCGAGACGGTGGCAAGGGACATTCTTCCGGGCACCGTGGTGATCATCGCGCTGATGCTGGTGGCCTACGGCTTCCTGCTCAAGCCGCTCGGCTTCCTGCCGACCTCGGCGCTGTTCCTGATCGCCGCGTTGAAGATACTGGCGCGCCGCGGCTGGCTCTGGACCATCGGCGTGTCGCTGGGCAGCCTGCTGCTCATCTGGATCGTTTTCCGCATCGTCTTCACCGTGCTGATGCCCGCAGGCATCGTGCCCGAAGCCGAAGTGATCCAGGCCTTCCGCAACCTCTTTGCCGGAGGCAAGTGATGGACGCCTTTCTCGCATTCCTGACAGTCTTCACCCAGCCCGAGCTTTTGTTGCTCGTCGGCCTCGGAACCTTTGCCGGGGTCTATGTCGGCGCGATCCCGGGGCTGTCGGTGACCATGGCGGTCTCGATCCTTATCTCCTTCACCTTCTCCTGGGACGTCTACCCGGCGATCTCGCTGATGATCGGCATCTTCATGGGCGGTGTTTACGGCGGATCGCGCACGGCGATCCTGCTCAACATCCCCGGTGCCCCTTCGGCCATCGCCACGGCGCTCGACGGATATCCAATGGCACAGCGCGGCGAGGCCGGCACGGCGATCGGCATCACCACGGTCATGTCTTTCTTCGGCGGGTTCATCGGCATCGGCGTGCTGGCGCTGGCCGCCCCGATGGTTTCCGAGTTCGCCCTGACCTTCCAGCCGCGCGACTACATGCTGCTGGCGGTGCTCGGCATCCTGCTGGTCGGCTCGTTGTCGTCGGGCAGTCTGGTGAAGGGTATCTTCGCCGGCGCCCTCGGCATCGCCATCGGCGCGGTGGGACGCGACCCGCTGACCTTCACCGAGCGCTTCACCTTCGATCTTCCGATCATGCAGGGCGGCATCAGCTTCATCGCGGTGATGATCGGCATGTTCGGTGTCTCCGAGGCGCTGATGCAGCTGCACCACGTCGACAAGACCGCAGTGCGCCAGAAGATCAGCCGCATCGTTCCCTCGTTCAGCACAATCCGCAAGCACCTGCCGCTGTCGCTGCAGACCTCGACCATCGGGGTGATCATCGGCGCACTTCCGGGCACCGGCGGCGACATTGCGGCGCTGATGGCCTATGACCACGCCAAGCGCGTGACCAAGAAACCTCAATATCCCTTCGGCAAGGGGGCGATCGAGGGGCTCGTCGCGCCCGAGACCGCCAACAACGCCGCCGTGGGCGGGGCCTTCATCCCGATGATGACGCTGGGCATTCCCGGCGACGCGGTGACCGCGATCATGATCGGCGCGCTGTTCATCCACGGCCTCAACCCCGGCCCTATGCTGATGATCGACCAGCCGGACATGTTCTGGTTCATCGTCGGCGCGCTGGTCATGGCCAATGTCTTCATGCTGATCTTCGGCCTGACGGGCATCAAGCTCTTCACCAAGATCGTCGAGATGCCGCGGGCCGTGCTGATCCCGCTGATCATGCTGCTGTCGATCGTCGGCGCCTACGCGGTGAACAATGCGATCAGCGATGTCTACTGGATGCTGGGCTTCGGCTTCTTCGGCTACTTCATGCGCCATTATGGCTACCCGCTGGGGCCGGTGATCCTCGGGGTGATCCTGTCGCGACTGCTCGACGACAACTGGCGGCGCGCGATCATCTCGGAGCGCGAGGATCTCGGACGGTTCTTCCATGGCATCGTCACCAGCCCGCTGTCGCTTGTGCTCTTCATCGCGGTGATCCTGATCTTCGTGTCGCAGACGCCGTTCTGGGCCCGTGCAAAAGGAAAGCTGCTCGGCGATCCGGCAGGCAAGGTGAAGCAATGACCACGTGCGAGACCCTCAAGCTCGGGCTCATAGGGGACAATATCGCCCGCTCGCGCTCGCCCCTGCTGCACCGGCTTGCCGGTGAGCAGAACGGCGTCGAAGTGACCTACGATCGACTGGTGCCCAAGGACATGGGCCAAAGCTTCGACGAGATCTTCGACGCTTGCGAGGGCGAGGGCTTCCGCGGGATCAACGTGACCTACCCCTACAAGGAGATCGCCGCCGGCAAGGTCGAGGTCGATGATCCGCTGGTGCGCGCCGTGGGGGCGGTGAACACGGTGATCTTCGGCGGAGCCCGCCCCAAGGGATTCAACACCGACTACTCGGGCTTCATGTCGGCCTATCGCCGGGTGATGGGCGAGACGCCTACCGGAACCGTACTGATGATCGGCACCGGCGGGGTCGGTCGCGCGGTGGCTTTCGGGCTTGCGGGCCTTGGAACCCGCAGACTGCGCCTCGTCGACCGCGATCCGGCCAAGGCCGAAGCGCTGACCGAGGCGCTGAAGTCGGTCGCGCCGGACATGGAGATCAGCATCTGGCTCAGCGCCGAGAAGGCCGCCGAAGGCTGCAGCGGTGTGATCAACTGCACTCCCGTGGGCATGGTCGGCTACGAGGGCACGCCGGTCGCGCCCAGGGCCATGACCGGCGCCGGCTGGGTTTTCGACGCCGTCTACACGCCCGTCCACACGCAGTTCCTACAGGCTGCCGGAGCCGCCGGGCTGAAGCTGATCTCGGGATGGGAGCTCTACTTCTTCCAGGGCGTGCACGCCTGGTCGCTGTTCTCGGGCCTGGGGCTCGACGAGGTCGCGCTGCGCGCGGCGCTGTTGGAAAAGGGAGATGCCGAATGAAAACCTGCATCGCAACGGTCTCGATCTCGGGCACGCTCTCCGAGAAGCTCGAGGCGATCTCGGTGGCGGGCTTCGACGGGATCGAGATCTTCGAGCAGGATTTCATCACCGACAGCGGCAGCGCGCGCGACGTCGGCAACCGCATCCGCGACCACGGGCTGTCGATCGACCTCTTCCAGCCGTTCCGCGATTTCGAGGGGCTGCCGGGCGATCTGCGGACCCGGGCCTTCGACCGGGCAGAGCGCAAGTTCGACCTGATGCAGGAACTGGGGGCCGAACTCATGCTGGTCTGCTCCTCGCTGCATCCCAAGGCGCTTGGCGGGGTCGAGCGGGCGGCGGACGACCTGCGCGAGCTCGGGCAGCGCGCGGCGGCGCGCGGCCTTCGGATCGGCTACGAGGCGCTGGCCTGGGGACGCTACGTCAACGACCACCGCGACGCCTGGGAGATCGTGCGCCGCGCCGATCACCAAAACGTCGGTCTGATCGTCGACAGCTTCCACACGCTGGGCCGCGGCCTCGACCCTAATTCGATCCGCCAGTTTCCGGGCGACAAGATCTTCTTCGTGCAGATGGCCGATGCGCCGAAGATCGACATGGACCTGCTCTATTGGTCGCGGCACTTCCGCAACATGCCCGGCGAGGGCGACCTGCCGGTGACCGACTTCATGCGCGCCGTGGTGGCGGCGGGCTATACCGGGCCGGTCAGCCTCGAGATCTTCAACGACCAGTTCCGCGGCGGCAGCCCCCGCACCATCGCCCGCGACGGTTACCGCGCGCTGGTCACGCTGCTGGACGATGTGCGCCGCACCGAGCCCGAGGCGCGCGCCGATCTGCCGATCATCCCGCCGCGCCAGAAGCTTGAGGGTACCGCTTTCGTCGAGTTTGCGACGCGCGGGGCCGAGGGCGACAAGCTGCGCGCGCAGCTCGCGGCGCTTGGCTTCGCCGAGACCGGCCGCCACGTCGCCAAAGCGATCACCCTCTGGCAACAGGGCGACATCCGCATTGTGGTCAACGAGGAAGAGGGCGACTTCGCCGGCTCCGCCTTCAACATGCATGGCACCTCGGTCTGCGATGTCGGCATCACCGTCGGCTCGTCGTCCGAGACGCTGGAGCGCGCGACGGCGCTCGGCGCAAGCTCCTTCGCGCAGGCTCCCGCCGTCGGCCAACTCGACATTCCCGCGATCCGCGGCCTCGGCGGCAGCCTGTTACATTTTCTCGACGCCTCGCACGCCGGGGTCTGGTCGGAGGAATTCGGCGCTGACCGCGACGGCCCGCAGGGCGCCGGGCTGCGCCGCGTCGATCACATCGCGCAGACCATGACCTATGACGAGATGTTGAGCTGGTCGCTGTTCTACAGCTCGCTGCTCGGCATGGAAAAGGCGCCGATGGTCGATGTCATCGACCCCGATGGGCTGGTCCGGTCGCAGGCGCTGGCCGCGCCGGACGGGGACTTCCGCATCACGCTCAACGGCGCCGAGACCCATCGCACCGTGGCGGGCTCTTTCCTTGCGGAAAGTTTCGGGGCGCCGGTGCAGCATATCGCCTTCGCGACGGACGACATGTTCGCCACCGCCGAGGCGCTGAGCGCCGCGGGCTTCGCGGCACTGCCGATCCCGGCGAATTACTACGGCGATCTTGCCAGCCGCTTCGAGCTGGCGCCGGATGAGCTGGCGCGGATGCAGGCGCTCAACATCCTCTATGACGAGGACGAGCGGGGCAGCTTCCGGCAGCTCTACAGCCGCGCGATGGCCGGCGGGCTGTTCTTCGAGATCGTCGAGCGCCGGGGCAGCTACGCGGGCTATGGCGCGCCGAACTCGCCGTTCCGCATCGCCGCGCAGAAGCGCCTTGCGCTGCCCAAGGGCGTGCCGCAGGATTAAAACGTTTCCATCTTCCAAAAAGCATTTCGGACCCTGCGTGACCTCACTGCTGCTCAGAATATTCGTCAGTTAAGATCATACGGCGCTCCAGATACGCATAGGGAGCGCCGATGATTGTGGCCGTTCAGCGCGTTTCGCAGATCAGGGATGCACCTTCCCAATCGCACCAGGTCGTGTTGCCGGGACGGTAGTTTCCCAAGCCCGCCCAGTCGAGCGACTCTTCCAGACCCATCGGAAGCTCGCCTCTCTGCCAGGCCGCGGCCTGGTTCACGTCACCGCTGCCCTCATAGGTGACCATCGAAGGATATGGATGGACCGGCCGGGTCGCAGTCGTTCCGTCATCAAGCAGGATGCTGTAGACAATTTCATCCGGTGCAGTGCCGCGTTCCACCCAGTCGATCATCGGGCTCAACATGTCCAACGTGGCCTCGTTGGGTCCAACGCCGCAATGATTGACGCCGGGAAGCATGTAGAAGCTCATGAAATCGTCGACCTCGCCCATCTGCTCCTTCACGGCAGTGAAGTAGTTAAGCGTGCTCCGCGGCGGAACCCCAGGATCTGCGGAACCGACCCAGAGTATCATCTTGCCCCCGGCATCGCGGAACGGTGCGAGGTCGGGATTGTTCGGATCGGTCAATTGGCTCAACTCGGAAAGGCGATCGTAGGTTGCCTGGTCATATTCGATCGTCTCGAAATCCAGACCTGTCGGTGCGTCAAAGCTGCTCCCATAGCGCGGGTATTCGAATGACCATGCCGCATCCCCAAGCGAGGTGTCCATCGGCCCGTCCGCCGCTTCCGGGATGAATGTTCCCACCCAAGCCAACTCTGATCCTTTCGGCATCTTGCCTGCGGAAAACAACGTCTCGCCGTTATTCGGCCCACGATAGACTTGCTCGACAACCTTTACTTGCGCCTCGGTCAAGCACTCCGCGGTGTCGTCGCCCTCGCATTGCAAGGCCGCCGGCTCGAAATTGCACAGGCGTTCGTCTTGGATCAGGCCGCCTTCGTCGGCGCAGGTGTCCATCACGAGTTGGTGCAGTGCCGGAATCTTGTCGGCGGTCAGGATCGCCTGAGCGTCTGCCCCAGTGTTCACGTGAATGCCCCAAGCGTGATACATGCTGTCATTCACGGCCTTGTCGATAACCGGGGCGCCGACGACGATGCCGTCATAGGCCGCCGGATAGCGTTGCGCCATCGCCAGCCCTTGCCGCCCACCGTCTGAACATCCGACGAAGTAGTTCGCAGCAGCGGGCTGACCGTAATAGGCCTCGATCAGCGCTTTGCTGACGATGGTAGACTTGTTCATGCCCTCATACGCGAAGTCCACTATGGCACCAGGGTTGCCGAGCGCCCAGAGCATGTCCGGAAACCACTGCGGCGACCGACGATGACCAAGGTCGGATGAAGCCGTGACGACTTCGCCCCGGGTCACTGGTTCGCAATCTGACAAGGCCCGCGACTGGTTCGACGAAGGGTCGGCATTGATCCCGCCACAGTAGCCGCCGCAGCCCAGCATCAGGAACCGCCCGGTCCAGGCCTCGACGGGCATCCGCACCTCGAACCGCACGTCCGAGGCCGAGTAACCATTGACCACGCAATGTGGACCCTTGCCCTCGATCTCGACGACTTCCGCACCATCCACGCGGCTGGGTGCGCCTTCGAGATCCCGAAGGTCGAGCTCGACTAGGCTTTCGCAGGCAGTCGCTGGCGCGATGGCTTCTTGCGCCGCCAACGGTTTGGGTGTCGAAACCACTGACACCAGCACAATGGCGCATGTGCCGAACAAGTATGCGACACCTCTTTTTGTACTTCGCATTAAAGGCAGTTTCATTGCTGCTATCCTCCCAAGTCTTGGCACACCAATCAGTCGGATCGGTGGATGTGGAGTAAGCTGCCGCGGTCGGAGATTGCTTTCCAATACCAATTTGCCAGTCAAATTAACATGATGTTATTATATCCACTGAAACCGTGGTGCGCCTAGCTCGCGCCATCGGGGCCAGAAAGGTCCCGCCTAGCCTCTTTCATTCGCGCGGCAACAGGGCCGTTGAACCGCCGCGCGATAGAACTAGCGCCCATTGCTGCACGTTGCAGCGAGCGTGGGAACACCCGAACCTCAACCATGGAGCGACTTGACGTGATGTGGTGGAAGGAAGGCAACGCATCGCTTTAACCCGGATATTTCATCGGGAAGGTCTGGGTCCCTCCGCGGATTTGGTGAGATTGTCGCTGCGGGTCTTCATGCCGGCGTGTGCTGCGAACCGGTTAGAGGAGGACAAGGGTAAGAGCCTGTCCGACGGACGGAATACAACCCCCTGGAGAAGATCGCGACTAGGCTGCGGTGAGAGCACTGTGACATCGTGAATGAAAGGCACCCGCGACGCGCTGCCGGGGCGGTCCCGCATTCTCGGTGACGCGCGCAGCTTCCGGCCCGAGGTCAGCGCAGAGATCGCGCGGCAAGCACATGCCATCGTCGCGGGAATTGCCGCTGCGCATGGCGTGACCGCCGAGGTCGACTACAGTCGCGAATTTGTGCCGCTCGGCAATGACGCGGCGCTGGCGACCGCGCACGAGGCGGCGCACCGGGCCATAAGCCACGCCGAACTGGTCGACGTGCCCGTGGTGATCGTGCCTATCTCGGGCCGCGACCCGATGGAGCAGATCCAATGGGCCAAGCGGCGCGGGCTGAACGTCTTCGCCGAGACCTGCCCGCAGTACATCGCCCTGACCAAGGACGACCTCAAGGGGCTGAACATGGACTTCGAGGGGGCGAAATACGTCTGCTCGCCGCCGCCCCGGGATCACGACAGCCAGGAGGCGATCTGGCAGGGGCTGCGGGATGGCACCTTCGATCTCTTCTCCGAGGGCGTCTCGAAGGGCCGCATCAGCCTTGAACGCTTCGTCGCGCTGACCTCAAGCAACCCCGCCAAGCTTTACAGCATGTATCCCCAGAAGGGCGCGTTGGTGATCGGCGCGGAGGCCGACATTACGCTGTGGGAACCCGAGCGCCGTGCGGTGGTGCGCCAGGAACGGATGCACCACGGCGCGGATTACACGCCGTACGAGGGAATGGAGATCACCGGATGGCCGGTGCGCACCGGCTACGCGGCGTCGGAGGGGGTCGTGCAGGACGCCCTCGGCCAGTACCTTGCGCGCGAAACGTCCCAACGCCGTTTCTGAGAGAGGCAAGGCCTGTCAGTGGACAAACGATCCATTGCCTTTTGGGAGCGGGGCTCAATGCTGATCATCGGGAGCAGGGACACTGGTGGAAACCAATTGGAACTCATCGAGTTTGAGCGTGCTATGCCTACGAATGGTGTCTTCTCCGCGCTTGGTCGGTGAAGGCTGTCGGCCTCCGGCGATCAGGTTTCGCGAGCAGCGTCGAGAGAGCTTGACGCCTTGTGGGCCCAGATCTGCAGGATACGCGCAGCCTTCCCATCGCGGCGCCGGGCGCTGACCATCGCCCGCTCCGGCGCGGGCAGCCCGCATTGTGCCAGCATGTGATCGACGTCGATGGGAAAACGGGCGCTTTCCGGCAGGTCCCCAAGGGCCGCTCCCGCCTGCGCCATGTCCGCCGCGTAGTAGAGCTCCGACACCCCGCAGATCAGCATCGCGGCGACGCAGAGAGGGCAGGGCTCGCAACTGGAGTAAAGCGCCGCACCGCGCAGATCGACGGTGCCGAGATTGCGGCAGGCGTCGCGGATCGCCTCGGTCTCGCCATGCGAGGTCGGATCATGGTTGAGCACCGAGCGATTGATGCCCTCGCCCACGATCTCCCCGTCGCGGACCACCACCGCGCCAAAGGGTTCCGTGCCCGGCGTGGTCAGCGCCCGTGCCGAGATCTCGATGGCCCGGCGGAGGAAACGGTCTTCAAACATCGGCGCTCTCCTCGGCTGCGAAACAGGCAACCCGGCGGTCGTGGACGTGCACCTCGCGCTGCGGCCGCTCGCGCTTGCAGCGATCGAAGGCCATCGGGCAGCGCGGATGGAAGCTGCATCCGGGGGGCGGCGACACCGGCGAAGGGACCTCGCCGCCCATAGGCACGCGGTCGCGCTTGGGGGCTTCGAGGTCGGGGATCGTGTCCAGCAACATCCGCGTGTAAGGATGTAGCGGGCGGGCAAAGAGATCGGCGGTGGGCTGAATCTCGACGATCCGCCCAAGGTACATCACCGCGATCACGTCGGCCATGTGCCGCACCACAGACAGATCATGGCTGATGAAGAGGTAGGTGAGGCCCATCTCTCTCTGCAGACGTTTCATCAGATTGAGAACCTGCGCCTGCACCGAGACGTCAAGCGCCGACGTTGGCTCGTCGCAGACGAGGAACTCCGGCTCGCCTGCCAGGGCGCGGGCGATCGAGATGCGCTGGCGCTGGCCTCCCGAGAATTCGTGCGGGAACTTGGCGGCATCGGCGGGAGCGAGGCCAACCGTCCGCAGCAGGTCCTCGACGCGGGTCATGACCTCAGGCTCGGGCGTCTCGGGGCGCAGCGTGCGCAGCGGTTCGGCAATGATCCGGCCGACCCGCCAGCGCGGGTTGAGCGAGGCATAGGGATCCTGGAAGATCATCTGCATCTTGTCGGGGTCGCCGTTGAAGCGGATCGCACCGCCGGAGGGTGCATGCAGCCCGGTGACCAGCTTGGCGATGGTCGACTTGCCGCAGCCGGACTCACCAACCAGCGCCAGAGTCTGGCCGGGCTGGATGTCGAAATCCACCCCATCGACCGCGCGCAGCGTGCGCCGCGGCTTGCCTTCGAGCAGGCGGTTGAGCCAAGGCGCGGAGACGTCGAACCGGCGCTCCAGCGCGTCGACTTCGAGGATCGGACGGGTCATGCGGTTTCTCCGGTCAGGGCGAGCCAGCAGGCGGCGCCGGTGGTTTCGAGCCGCGGCGTGTCGCGGCGGCAGCGCGGTCCGGCGTAGGCACAGCGTGGGTGGAATGCGCAGCCCTGCGGGATGCTATCCAGGCGCGGCATCGCGCCGGGGATCATCTGCAGCTCTTCCATGTCCTTGCGCAGGCTGGGGATCGAGCCCATCAGCCCTTCGGTGTAGGGGTGGCGGGGGCGGCGCACCACGTCCTCGACCGCGCCGAGCTCCGCCAGCCGCCCGGCATACATGACCGCCACCCGGTCGGCAGTTTCGGCGATCACCCCCATGTCATGGGTCACCAGCATCACCGCTGTGCCGCGCTCGCGACAGAGCCGCTTGAGCAGCGCGGTGATCTGCGCTTGGATCGACACGTCGAGCGCGGTGGTCGGCTCGTCGGCGATGATCAGTTCAGGCTCGGCGCAGAGCGCCAGGGCGATCACGATGCGCTGCCGCATCCCTCCGGAGAACTGGTGCGGGTAGTTGTCGATGCGTTCCTCCACCGCCGGAATGCCGACCTCGCTCATCAGCTCGAGCGCGCGGGCGCGCGCCGCGCTCTTGCTCAAATCGCTGTGCAGGCGGATGGTCTCGACCAACTGGTCGCCGACCCGAAACAGCGGGTTGAGCGAGGTCAGCGGGTCCTGGAAGATCGCGCCGATGCGGCGGCCGCGCACCTTCTGCATCCCGCTCTCGGTCAGCGTGTCGATGCGTGTGCCTGAAAGGCGGATCTCGCCGGCGGCGATGCGGCCCGGCGGCTCGAGCAGACCGAGGATCGCCATGCCGGTCATCGATTTGCCAGCTCCGGACTCGCCGACGACGCCGAGGATCTCGCCGCGCCCGATAGTCAGCGAGATATCGTTCACGGCGGTGAGCACGCCGCGGCGCGTGGGAAACTCGACGCGCAATCCGCGCACGTCCAGGACAGGGTCGGTCATCGCTCGCTCCTTGCGTAGCTGGGGCGGAATATCTCGGTCACCGGAGGGTGCCCGGCAGTGCGGTCGGGGTACTTGGCCACCAGCCCGTCGAACTGTGCCTGAGCACGCGCCATGTCGGCGGCCTCGTCGCAGCCGGGGATCTTGCGGTCGGTCATCACGCGGCGCCCGTCGATCCAGACGTCTCGCACGTCGCGCCCCGAGGCCGAGGTCATCAGGCTCTGCACCGGGTCGGGGACCTGAAGCGTACGGCCAAGGTCGATCACCGCGATATCGGCGCAGGCGCCGGGGGCGAGGCGGCCGAGATCGCTCCGGCCGAGCGCGCTTGCCCCGCCCAGTGTGGCGGCATCGAACATTTCTTCGCTGCGCAGCGCCTCGTGCCCTTCGGCGAGGCGCGCGGTCATCATGCCGATCTGCATGTTGAGGATCATGTCCGGTGGCCAGGTGTCGGTGCCGAGCCCGACGTTGATCCCGCGCGCCCGGCAGGCCGGGAATGAGCGCAGCATGCCGCCGTGCCGGGCAGAGACCAGCGGACAATGCACCAGCGAAGCCCCATGCTGGGCGATCAGGGCGAGATCGCGCTCGGACGCGTGGGTGCCATGCGGCAGCAGCCAGTTGGCTCCCAACGCGCCGACCCGGTCGAGCCAGTCGATCGGCGTGGTGCCGTGCTGCTCCTGTACCAGCCGCAGCTCGGTGGGCGACTGGCAGCAATGTTGGCGCACCGGCGCGCCCATCTCGGAGGCGAGCGCCTGGGTGCGGCGGAGCAGCTCCCCGGTGCAGGTCTCGATCCGGTCCGGGGCGAACATGGCGCGGATGCGCCCGCCCGCAGTGCCGTCTATGCGCGTGGCAAACTCTGCAGCGTCCTGCAGACCCTGCAACCCGCGGGGCGCGTCGTAGACGGCTCGGATGGTGCCAGCCGTGTCGGTGACCTGCCCGCCGGTGCGATAGGCGGGGCCGAGGTAGACCCGCAAACCCAGGTCCTCGGCGGCATGTGCCGCGGCGTCGAACTCGGCCACGGTCTCGCCCCAGGCGCGGTAGAACAGCGAAGCGATGGGCAGGGCAGTGGTGATGCCGTTGCGGATAAGCTGCGCAAAGGCAAAGCGCTTCTGAAAAGCCAGCTCTTCGGCCGAGTACATCTCGTAGGGGCCGCGCGCGACGTAGCTCTCGGGCCAGACGCGGCCCTTCTTCCACGCCGGGCCGTTGTCGTAGCCGAGGATGGTCGTGTCGAGGTCGGACAGCGCGTCGAGATCGACGAACCCCGGCGAGATCACCGCCTCGCCGTAGTCCACGCGCCGCGCAACCTCGCCCTCGAAGCGGCGCCCCACATGCAAAACGCGGGTGCCCTCGATCACCGCCACGCCGTCCTCGTATACGACGTGGCAGCCGTCCTCATGGCCAATGACCCAGCGGGCCGAGAGCAAGGTGCGGTTCATGGCGCGTCGATCATGGGTTTGCCGTCTCGCGCGACCACCCTACCGCGCTTGACCACGAGCGCCCGGGGTGCGCGCAATGCCACCGCCTCGGCCAGGGTCTCGCCCTCGACCAGCACGGCGTCGGCATGGTCGCCGATCTCCAGCCCGTAGCCCTCGACCTCCATGATCGCGGCGCCGCCACGGGTGCAAATGTCCAGCGCCAGTTCGACCTCGTCGTCGCGGCGCAGGTTGTTGCGCAGCCCGACGAACATCGCCCGTTCGAGCATGTCGGCGTTCCCATAGGGCCCCCAGGTGTCGCGGATGCCGTCCGAGCCCGCACCGGTCAGGATGCCTGCCGCCTTCAGGTCCTTGACCAGCGGCACCGGCGCCGAAGCCGGGGCGGTGGTGATGATGTGGATGCGCTCTTCGGCAAGCTGCTCGTGCAGCGACGCAACATAGGCGCGGTCACTCATGCCGAGGCAGAAGGCGTGGCTGACGGTGACCTTGCCCTGCATCCCGTGGGCACGGGTCCGGGCGATGATCTCTTCCATCGAGAAGCCGCCCATCAGGTCACGCTCATGCAGGTGGATGTCGATCGGCTTGCCGTGCTTCTCGGCGAGCCGGAACACCGCGTCCAGATGCCCCTTGGGATCGCGCTCGATGCCGCAGGGATCAATGCCGCCGACCACGTCCGCGCCGAGCGCCAGCGCCTCGTCCATCAGCTCGACAGTACCCGGGCGCGGCATCATCGAGGACTGCGGGAAGGCCACGATTTCGATGTCGACGTAGCCCGCAAGCTTCTCGCGCGTCGCCATGACGCCCTCGATGCCGCGCAGCCCGTGGTGAGTGTCGACGTCGACGTGGCTGCGGATGTGGGTGGTGCCGTGGCCGATCGACAGGATCGCCTGCCGCTCGCTCTGCACCTGCGGATCGAGCCCGAGGGAGACTTTGACTTCGCGCTCGTTGTCGATCTTGTCGATCAGCCGTGGGCCGACCTCGTTGCGGTACCACGGCAGACCGAGCAGCGACTTGTCGAGATGGGTGTGCGCCTCGACCAGCCCGGGGATCAGGATGCGGCCGCCGCAGTCGATCGCCTCGGCGCCCTCGGGCGCGGCGGCGACAAAGCGGCCCTCCATGATGTGCAGATCGGTGGCGGGGGCGCCCATCGGGCGCACGTTCTTCAGGGTCTTTGCAGTCATGGTCATCTCAGTTTTGGGTTGAGCGCGTCGCGCAGCCAGTCGCCGATCATGTTGACCGACAGGACGATCAGGCACAGCTGGATCGCGGGAAACACGACGATCCACCACAGGCCAGAGAAAAGGTACTGGTTCCCCACACGGATCAGCGTGCCGAGGCTGGGCTGGTCCGGCGGCATGCCGACGCCGAGGAAGGAAAGCGTCGCCTCTGACAGGATCGCGAGCCCGAAGTTCAGCGTCGCCGCGACGAGGATCGGGGTCATGCAGTTAGGCAGGATGTGGTGCAGCATGATCCGCCATGGCTTGACCCGGATCAGCCGCGCCGCGCTGACGTAATCCTTCTTGCGCTCGACCATCGCCGATGCGCGCACGGTGCGGGCGTATTGCACCCAGGACGGCACCGCGATGGCGAGGATGAGGATCGGGGCAGCAAGCACATCTTTGAGGTGCGTCGGCAGCGCGGCGGTCGCGACGGCGGTGATGAGGATCGCGATGAGGATGAAAGGCATCGACAGCAGCACGTCACCAAGCCGCATGATCACATTGTCGACCCAGCCGCCGAAGTAACCCGCGACCAGTCCCAGGGAGAGCCCGACCGCCAGCGCCGCCATCACCGAAGCAAAGCCGATGACGAGGCTGATCCGGGAGCCGTAAAGGATCGCCGAGAGGATGTCTCGGCCCTGCGTGTCGGTGCCGAGGATGTAGGGCCATTGCCCCTGCGCGTTCCAGATCGGCGGAATCTCGGCGTTCCACAGCTCGAGCGCGGCGAGGTCATAGGGATCCTGCGGCGTGATGAGAGGCGCCAGCAGCGCGCTCAGCGCCACCAGCGCCAGAAGGCAGGCCGCGAAGATTGCGCTGGGATGGCTGCGGAAGGAGTACCACAGGTCGCTCTCTCGCAGCGCCGCAATGCGCGTTCGGCGGGGCAGGGCGGTCTGGGCGGGGGCCTGCGGCGTATCGGTCATGGGAGAGATTTCAGCCATTGGCTCCTCCGGCTTTGGCAGCATCGTCGCGCAACCGGGGATCGACCCAGGCATAGGTCACGTCGACCAGCGTGTTGAGCAGCACGAAGATGAAGGAAACGAGCATCAGGTAGGCGGCCATCACCGGGATATCGACGAAGGTCACCGCCTGGATGAAGAGCAGCCCCATGCCGGGCCATTGAAACACCGTTTCGGTGACCAGCGCGAAGGCGATAAGGTTGCCGATCTGCATGCCGGTGAGGGTGATCACCGGCATCAGGCAGTTGCGCAGCGCGTGGACCCAGTGCACCCGGCGTTTCGGCACGCCGCGCGCGCGCGCGAACTTCACGTAGTCGCTGCGCAGGGTCTCGAGCATCTCGGCCCGCACCAGCCGCATCACCAGGGTGATCTGGAAGGTCGAGAGCGAGAGCGCCGGCAGCACCAGGGCCGCGCGGCCCGAGGGGGTCAGAAGACCGGTCGACCACCAGCCGATGTCCACGGTTTCGCCGCGCCCAAAGGCGGGCAGCCAGCCGAGGCTGACCGAGAAGCCGAGGATCAGCAGGATGCCGACCACAAAGCTCGGCAGAGAGACGCCGACGATCGAGCCCAGCTGCAGCGCGTTCGCCAGCCGCGAATTGCGGTGCACGGCAGTGATCACCCCGAGCGGGATGCCGACCACCAGCGAGATCACCGTGGCCACCAGCACCAGCTCGAAGGTCGCCGGGAAGCGCTCGCCGATCAGCACCATGACGTCCTGCTGGTTGCGGTAGGAGATGCCGAAATCGCCCTGCGCCGCATGGGTGACGAAACGCGTGTACTGGGTGACGAAACCATCGTTCAGCCCCAGTCGCTCGCGCAGCTCCACGCGATCGGCCTGCGTTGCCTGCTCGTTGACCATCATCTCGACGGGATCGCCGAAGAAGCGGAAGATCACGAAGGCCAGCAGCGCGACGGCGAGCATCACGAAGGCCGCGTTGGCCGTGCGCTTGATGAGAAAGGCGAGCATGGCTCACTCCTGTCTTGCGGGCGGGGCGGACCCACCGGCTGTCATCCTGTCTCGAAGGGGAGGGCGCGGGGGCGATGGCCCCCGCGCGCCTGCCTCAGCTGCCCTGACCGACCTGCGCGAACCACAGCCGCGGCTTGTTGTCGGGGAAGAGCGGCATCTCGCTGACCTCGTCGGTCACCGCCCAGGCCATGGGCTGCTGGTGCAGCGGGATCATGATCATCTCGTCCTTGACGAACTGCAGGGCCTCGGTCTCGAGCGACAGGCGGGTGTCGGTGTCGAGCTCGCTGCCCGCTGCGTCGATCAGTGCGTCGAGTTCGGGGTAGGACCAGCCGCCCCAGTTGAAGACGCCGGAATTGCCCACCTTGCTGTGGAAGATCTGCAGCAGCGGTGAATAGGCGTCGAGCATCGGCAATGTGGCCCAGCCCAGCGTGTAGATGTCGGTCTGGCCGTTGGTCCGCTTCGGGGTCTGCACCGCCCGCGGCGCCACGTCGAGCTTGGGCGCGAGCCCGATGCGCGACCACATCGAGGCGATGGCCTGGCAGAACTGCTCTTCGTTCACCAGACCGTCGGCGAGACAATTGAACTCGAACTGCAGCCCCTCTGGCACGCCGGCCTCGGCCAAGAGCGCCTTCGCGGCATCGGGATCGTATCCGGGAACTGTATCCAGTTCTTCCGAGTAGCCGGGGATCGGCGGTGCCACAGTCGCGCCGGCGGTGCGGGATTTCCCGCGCATCACCCTGCTCTGGATCAGGTCGAGGTCGATCGCCTTGTAAAGCGCCTCGCGCACGGATTTTTCCTTGAAGGGGTTGGACTCACCCGAGACCAGCGTGTCGCGGAAGGGAAAGCCGATCATCACGGTGCGCAGGTCGACGCCTTCGAGAACCTCGACATTGGGCGCAGCGGCGAGCCGAGGAAGGTCCTGCACCGGCGCGTCATTGGTGAAGTTGATCTCGCCCGATAGCAGCGCCGCGACGCGGGTCGCCGCCGAGGTCACCGGGGTCAGCTCGATCCGGTCGAGATTGTGCTGCGGCTCGTCCCACCAGTCGGCGTTCGCAACGAAGACGGTCTTGGCGTCGGGCTGACGGCTCTCGACCCTGAAGGGGCCGGTGCCGTTGGCATTGTAGGTGGCGTAGCCCTCGGTGCCCGAGCCGATGTCGGTGGGCAGCAGCGAGTCGTGCTCAACCATCCATTCCTTGTCGAAAATATGGATGTTGGTCAGATCGTTGAGCAGAAGCGGGTAGGTGTCGTTGAGCGTGATGTCGACGGTCAAATCATCGACTGCCTCCGACGAGACATAGGCCGGAAGGTTGCCCTTCAACGGCGAGGTTTCATGGCTGACCCGCTGCAGCGAGGCAACCACGTCCTCGGCTGTGAAGGGGTTGCCATTGTGGAAGGTCACCCCCTCGCGCAGCTTGAAGCGCCAGGTCACCTTGTCGTCAAGGATTTCCCAGCTGGTCGCCAAGGCGGGCTCGATCTTGAGATCGGCATTGTAGCGCACCAGCCCCTCGTAGACATGGTTCAGCACGTTGATGGTGAAACTGTCGCCATAGGAATAGGGATCGAGCGATCCGATGTCCCGGTTGGCGCCCCACTTGAGCACGTTCTCGGCCTGCGCTGCTCCTGCGAGGGTGGCGAGCGCCGCCGAGGCAAGCAGAATCTGTCTGAAAGTCATGGTCCCGTCCCTGTTGGTGATTGTATTTGGGAATCGATCAAATTGGATACGATGTGTGTTAGATGGCGCATCGAGGAGCGCATTGCAAGACAATTGTATCCAATTGACGAGATCATCTGGATACGCTACTGGAGTGCAAAGGAATGCGACAAGGCTGCGAGCCATGACCGAAAAAACGACACTCACCGATGCGGTGCACACGCTGCTCAAGCGCGCCATCATCGAGCAGGCGCTGAAGCCGGGAATGCGCCTTCCCGAGGACACGGTTGGCGAGCAGTTCGGCGTGAGCCGGACCATCGTGCGCCACGCTTTGGTGCGGCTCGAGAACGAGGGGCTGGTGGTCACGCGACGCAACCGTGGCGCCTTTGTCGCCGAGCCCTCGCTGGATGAGGCCAAGCAGATATTCGAGGTCCGGCGCGCCCTCGAAGCCGAGGTCATCCGCATCCTCGTCGAGCGCATTCCCTCGAGCGGCTTCGACCAGCTCGAGGCGCATGTGCGCCTGGAGGAGAGCGTGCGCGGCAAGGACGGGCCGGTCTCGATCCGTCTCGCCGGCGAGTTCCACACGCTGCTGGCCGAGCTGACCGGCAACGCCGTCCTCTCGCGCTACGTCGGCGAGGTGGTGCTGCGCTGTTCGCTGATCATGGCGATGTACGCCAAATCGCACTCCTCGGACTGCGCGGTGGATGAACATTCGCAGATCATCGAGGCGATCCGCGCGGGAGATGCCGAGCGCGCAACGCAGATCATGGATCATCACCTTGGTGCCGTCGCCGGGCGCGCCGAGCTTGAACAAAAACCGGACAGCATCTCATCGATCCTGTCTCGCTACGGAAAGGAGCTGGCGACGTGACCCACCACGCGCTGAACTTCGCGGACCTGACGCCGCGCGAAGCCTACAAGGTCATGATCGGCACGATCGTGCCGCGCCCGATTGCCTGGGTCACGACGGTCTCGCCCGAGGGGGTGGTCAATGCGGCGCCCTATTCGTTCTTCAACTGCTTGTCGGCTGACCCGCCCATCCTTGCCCTCGGCGTCGAGAACAAGCCGGACCGCAGCTTCAAGGACACGGCCTACAACATCCGGATGACCGAGTGCTTTACCGTGAACATCGTTGATCGTGCCAACGCCGGGACGATGTCTGTGACCGCCGCCGCCTTCGGCCCCGAGGTCGACGAGCTCGAGATGGCCGGGCTCACCGCCGTTCCCGGCGAGAAGGTTGCCTGCCCGCGGATCGCCGAGGCGCCGGTCGCCTTCGAGTGCCGCCGCTACCTCGGGATCGAGGTCAGCTCGGCCCGGGAAATCATCCTGGGACAGATCGTGATGGCGCATGTGCGCGAGGACGTGATCGACCTCGGGACCTACTACTCCAACCATGAAAAGCTCGACGCAATCGGGCGCATGGGCGGGAACGGATACGCCGGCACGCTGGACTACTTCGACCTGGCGACACCTTCGGCGGAAGAGGTTCTTTCGGCGCGGAAGGTGCGGGCCTGACGGCTGTAATACCGGGTGATCGCGACCAAAAGAGGACACCTCGGGCCAGAGCCAAGGTTCAATGCGGTTACATAATGTGTGTTATACGCAAACACGAATGTAAGCGCCAAGTTAGAATGTCTCACATGAGCAAAGCTGAAGTGTCACACTCCCCTGAATGGGCAGGATTGGAGTG
>NZ_JAAGOZ010000043.1:0-21715 GCF_010499845.1 Salipiger sp. PrR007
AAACCGGCACCGTCAAAAAACGTCACCGTCATCCACCTGCGATGTCGCTCAGCACTCAACTGCGATGTCGCGCCACAACTGGCGCAGATCGCGGCACATTTCCGCTTCTTCCTGCACATCGACCTGTGGAGATCGCACCGCGACGATCTGATGCTGATCCTCTTCACGGCGCTCATCATCCTTCTGATGGTCGGCGGAACGAAATGGATCCTTTTCGACCAATGGTCGAGGATGATGTGATCCCCGGGTTCAGTCCTCGGACGCACCCCCATCCGAGCCAGGCAGTGGTTCGTCATTCCGCTGCCACGGTCGCGATAGTCCGGCCTGTCGGCAGACGTCCCGCAGCGCCATCTGCAGCCCCTCCTCGATCACCGGATGATAGAACGGCAGATCCAGCATGTCAGAGGCCGTCATCTCGCACTGGATCGCCCAGGCCAGCAGGTGCGCCAGATGCTCGCCACTCGGGGCGCAAAGCGCCGCGCCGGTCAGCCGCCCGTCTTCGGCGCTGGCATAGATGCGGGCCAGGCCTTGCGCCCGGCCTTCCACCCTGGCGCGGCCCTGATTGCCATAATCCACCTCGCCGCATACATACTCCGTGCCGTCCGGGATCGTGCCGATGACCGCGGCTTCCGGCCGCGTGAAGGCAATGCTCAGCGGCACTTTGCGGGACGTTCTGCGCACATCGGGCCAGGCCGCTGCATTGCGTCCCGCCACCGTGCCCTCGTCGGACGCCTCATGCAACAACGGCCGGTCATGGTTGGCGTCTCCTGCGATGAAGATTGGCGCATCGCCGCATTGCAGGGTGCCCGGATCGAAGACTGGTGTGCCGTGATCGTCGAGCTCCAGCCCGGCCTTCTCCAGATCGAGGGCGGAAAGGTTCGGCGGGCGGCCGGCGGCAATCAGCAGCTTCTCGAACCGCGTCTTTCCCCCGTCCCATGTGAGGGCGGCCCCCGTATCGCTCGCGGAAGGGTCAGGCTTGCAGTCCAGATGGATCGGGAATGACTCGGTCAGTATCCGGTGCAGCGCATCGCTGGCCTCCGCAGGCAGCCCAGCCAGCCGGTCGCCCGCGTCAAACACCTCCACCCGCACACCCAACCGGTGCATTGCCTGCGCCAATTCCAGCCCCAGTGGACCCGCCCCGATGACTCCAACGCTCTCTGGCAGATCCTCAAGCTCGAAGATTGTCTCGTTGGTCAGAATGTGATCCTTCACCGCCTCATACGGCTTGGGCACTGCCGGACTGGCCCCCGTGGCGATGACCACGGCCCGCGCTTCGACGCGATCGCCAGTATCAAGCGCCAGAACGCCCGGAGCTTCAAAGCGCGCTCGGGCCGTCAGGCAGGTGCCCTTGGGCAGTTCTTCTATGGACTGCCGCACCCCTCGGGCGAAATCGTCGCGCAGCAGACGCACCCGCTCCAGCACGGCCCGCCCGTCTAATACGGGTTCGGCTGTGACGCCGAAATCTATTGCCTGTCGCACCGCTTGGGCGGCGTCCGCAGCAGCGATCAACAGCTTCGAGGGCATGCAGCCAACCGTTGCACAGGTGGTTCCCGCAAAGACCGGGTCGATCAACAGCGTGGTTGCACCTTCCTTGCGGGCGTGGCGCTCCGCGGCCAGACCCGCGGTTCCCGCGCCGATCACCGCGACATCCGTGGTGTAAGTGGCCATTCCCTTCTCCTTCCGCTTGCACGCCCAACCCCCTGCACGGGGCGGAGTTCCCCGGCTGGGCCAAGGCTGTGCAATGGCTGGGGTGCCCCGGGCGCCCCAAGCTCCCAGGACACCGGCGGCGCGAAGACGTCGCACGGCCGCCGGTGGTGCAGCGTCAGGCAGCTTGGTTCAGGCGCATCTCCGCAACATTGGTGAGCTTCTCGTCAGCGGCCTTCTCTTCCTCAAGGGTCTTCTTGAAGATCCCGGCACACTCCGATCTCCCAAGCTCTTCGGACCATGCGATGAGGGTACCGAAGCGGGTCATCTCGTAGTGTTCCACCGCCTGCGCGGCGGCAGCCAGAGCGGCGTCCAGCACGTTCTGGTCGGCGATGTCGCCGGCTACGTCGTTGGCTTCCTTGATAATCCCGTCGATTGCCGGACAGGTGGTGCCCTTCGGCTCCTCGCCGATAAGACGGAATACCTCTTCCAGCCGTTCCACATGGCCGTGGGTTTCTTCGAGATGCCCCTCGAAGCCCTTCTTCAGATCGGGATTACTCGCCTTCTCGATCATGTCAGGTAGTGATTTCTCGATCTGCCTCTCGGCGTAGTAGATGTCTTGCACCATGTGCAGATATAGGTCTTCGAGAGTTTCGATATCTTTGGAAAACAGTGCCGTTGTTCGTTCCTTTGCGTTGAGTGAAGATTGCCTTTGAACAGGGCCCGGAGAGCAATGTTCCCGACTCCGCGCATCGCAGCGCGGAACATCCGCTACGGTCGGCCGTTCTCCTACCATCTCCATCCACAACCGCAGGGCCGCCGCCCAGGCCGGCATCGGAAAGGAAACGACATGGTCAGATTTCTACTCGGCGCCGCGGTCGGTCTGCTCGCCTACCGTGTCTGGAAACACAGCCGGCCGTCGCCGCCGTGCGAGGTGCGTGACGCGGGTCCCTCCCAGATGCGCAACCCGCCCCGCCGATGGGATTTGGTCGACGAGACGGCGGATGAATCCTTTCCCGCCAGCGACCCGCCCGGCACTTATTGATCCGAGGCCCAGCCTCAGTTCCCGAACCGGCTCGCCGTCTCCTTGACAAAGGCCACGGGCGCGTGAGGCGTGATCAGCGAGAACCCTAACTGCCCACCGGGTGGCGTCATGGTTGTCGCCGATTCCGGATCATCGCCCGATGCAGCGAGACTTGCTGAAACCGGCTCAGAAACATTTGCGCCGCCTGCCTGTTCTTTGATGCGATGCGGGCCGATATTCCGCAACTGCAACCGAAGGAGGACACCATGCAGGTCAACGAAGTGATGACACCGCACACGGTTACGCTGACTCCGGAGCAAACGCTGAAGGACGCTGCCGAGATCATGCAGCGTATCGAAACCGGCTTCGTGCCCGTTGGGCAGGACGAACGTCTGGTCGGGACCATTACCGACCGCGACATCGTCATCAACGGGATCGCACAGGGGAAATCGACCGACGCAGCGGTCGGCGAGGTCATGTCGCGCGACGTGCTCTACGTATTCGACGATCAGGAAGTCGCCGAGGTCGCGCGCAACATGGGTGAGAGACAGGTTCGCCGCATGCCGGTGGTTGATCGCGACAAGCGATTGGTGGGCATCGTGTCGCTCGGCGACCTCTCCACCGACGGAGATCCATCCGCCGCCGGCGTCGCTCTCGAGCAGATATCGAATTGATCGGCGACGCCGCTGCCTCCACGTGCATTCCTGTGCGCGGAGGCGGCGTTGCCTCTCTCCTCGTCCCCGGCGAACCGGGACACTGGAGAACCATCCGCGGGCGGATCATGACCCGCTAAAACAGAGCTGATCGCGCCGAACCGGCGACAATTCGCGGGCGGGAAACATTCTCGCGCCCCCCAAAAACACAGAGGAGGATGAACCACCATGCCTGCAAAATCGAAAGCTCAGCAAAAGGCCGCGGGGGCCGCCCTTGCCGCGAAACGGGGTGAAATGAAGAAAAGCGACCTGACGGGTGCAGCCCGCGAGATGTACGACTCCATGTCGGAAAATCAGCATGAAGACTTCGCGGGAAGCGAGCGGAAAGGAAAGCCCGAGCACAAGGGATGACCTGGCTCAGGTCACGCTCAGACTGCTGTTGATCTTCCGGACCTCGCGAGCAAGATGGCAGCGGCAACCACGAGCCTTGCAGATGCGCGGTTCAGGATGCGTCGTTTGAGTGGCGTCAGGGCATGAGTTCCGAACACGGTCCCGGCACTGACCCAAAACAGCGCCGCAAGCCCCTCGGCAACGAGTTAGAGCGCGCCGAGCGTGAGGACCTGGGGTGTCACCGCCACGGTGTGATCCACGAACTGCGGAAGAAATGATGTCAGCAGCAGGTAGGCCTTGGGATTGCCCATCAGGGTCCAGAACTCGCGGCGCATGAGGCGCGAGGTGGTGCGGATCACGATCTCGGTGGAAAAATCGGCCCGCCAGAACTGCCAGGCGAGAAACAGAATATAGAGGACACCGAGCCACTTCAGGGTCACGAAGGCGAACTCCGACGTCCGCAGGATCGCGTCCAGCCCGAGTGGAACGAGGACGACAAGAACCGTCAAGGCCGCGATCGTCCAAGAACACCGATGGCCGCGCGCCGCCAGCCTGAGTTGGCTGCCGAGGTGAAGGCCAACAGATTGTTCGCGCCCGGCGAGGCACCCAGCGCAAGCGCTGCCGGCAGGAAAACCAGAATGTGATGGAGCATCATGAGGGGCGTTGTTCCTTTGCGGGCAAGGTCACGAGGAGGCGTAACACGCAATAACGGGAATGCCACCCTTCAGGAACATCTGAACCGTTGCACTGTTCCCAGATGAGGACGGGCGGCGCGGTGCAAACCGCGGCCCGCCCCGAATACCGAATGGAGGTGCCCCGAATGCAACCCGACGACCTGAAAGCCCATTACCGAACGGAACTGCAGGAAGCCTGCTCTTTCGGGGCCTAGTTCACCAACGCGCTTCCCCGCCTCGCCGAAAAGGCCGAGCACCCGAATCTGCGCAATTACCTGTCTGAGGAAATCCCCAGGATGCAGAAGCGCGGCGAACACCTTTGCGGGCTGCTCGAAGTGCACGATGCCAAAGATGAAAACCACACCGATGGATCCATGCAGGCGATCTTGCGCGAAGCGCGGGACTGGGCCGAGGCCATCGCCAGTCCGGCCGTGCGCGACGCGGCACTCATCGCCTCCCTCCAAAGGGTGCTGCATTATGGTATGGCGGTCCATGGATCGTTGGCCGGATGGGCTCGTCAACTGGACCTTGAAGACAGGCAAACCCTCGAAAACGCTGTCGAGGAAGAGCGCCGCGTTGACGCCCGCCTAACCCAGATCGCCCAAGAGCTCGTCAACCGCAAGGCCGCGTGAGCGGGGGCAGAAATGGCCCAATAGACGATTTTCGGCGGCACCAAATTTCCTGGCAGTCGCATCGTTCGCCACCTTTCGGCAGAGGGCCACCCGGTTCGTGCGATTGCCCGATCTGCGTCATCGCACGTCTCCGGAGCGTGCAATCTGAGGCATCAGGGGAACAAACCGCTCTCGCACCTGTTTTTCCATCACAATCACGACACATCAAAGCGCTGTGTCTCACCGGACTCGCGGCCTCTCCACGCGGCGGCCCTTCGCGCCATCCCTGCCCCGCGCCCTCGCGCTGGTGGCTCCGACAGCAAGGAATACCGATGCAAACCACACTCACCGTGAACGGCACCCGCCACCAGCTCGATCTGGACCCGCGGGTGACCCTGCTCGACGCCCTGCGCGATCACATCGGATTGACCGGCGCGAAAAAAGGGTGTGACCATGGCCAATGCGGCGCCTGCACCGTTATCGCGGACGGGCGGCGCATCAACGCCTGTCTCACCCTCGCCGTCATGCACGACGACGCCGAGATCGTAACCGTCGAAGGGTTGGCCGGAGGCAAGACCCTTTCGGCCATGCAACAGGCCTTTCTCGACCACGATGGTATGCAATGCGGCTACTGCACCCCCGGCCAGCTCTGCTCGGCCACCGCCATGCTGGAGGAAGCGCGGGCGGGGCGCGCCAGCCACGTGACCGAAGACCTTGAAGGCACGACCCGGCTGACCCGCGACGAGATCACTGAGCGCATGAGCGGCAACCTTTGTCGTTGCGCGTGCTACTCCGGCATCGTGGCGGCCATTGAGGAGGCCGCGGCCGAATGAGACCGTTCGACTATCACCGTCCCGACACGTCCGATGACGCCCTGAAACTCGCCGGCGAGGAGGCCGCCTTCATCGGCGGCGGCACCAATCTTCTCGACCTGATGAAGCTGGAGGTCATGACCCCCGATCAACTGGTCGACATCAATCGTCTTGGTCTCGATCATATCGACGAGGTAAGCGGCGGCATAAGAATCGGGGCCACCGTGCGCAATTCCGATCTCGCCGACGATGCGCGCATCCGCCGCAACTGGCCGGTCCTGTCCCGGGCCCTGCTGGCTGGTGCTTCGCCGCAGCTTCGCAATCGCGCGACCACCGCCGGCAACCTGCTGCAGCGCAACCGTTGCCCATATTTCCAGGACATCGACGCGCCATGCAACAAACGTGTGCCAGGTTCGGGCTGCGCGGCGATCGGCGGCGAGCTACGCAACCACGCCGTGCTCGGCACTTCCGATCAATGCATCGCACTGCATCCCAGCGACATGGCCGTGGCGATGCGGGCGCTGGATGCAGAGGTGATCATCCGCGACGCGGGCGGCGGCACCCGCACGACCGGGCTGGCCGAGTTCTACCGCCTGCCCGGAGACACGCCGCATATCGAGACCACACTCGCCCCTGGCGAGCTTGTCACCGCCGTCCATCTGCCCGCACCTGCCGGTGACCGCCAAATCTATCGCAAGGTGCGCGACCGCGCCTCCTACGCCTTTGCACTGGTCTCCACCGCCGTCGTGCTGCGGATGGAAAACGGCAAGATCGCCAACGCCTCCCTCGCGTTCGGCGGCCTTGGCACCCAGCCCTGGCGCGACCCCGAGGTCGAGGCGCTTCTGACGGGAGAGACCCCGTCCGAAGCACTCTTCGACAAAGCGGGCGAACTGCTGATGAGGGACGCCGAACTGCGCGAGGGTCTGGAATTCAAGAAACCGCTCGCACAACGGGTGCTCAAGGCGGTGCTGACGGAGGTGACACAATGACGCTCGAGTATCAGATCGACGGCCCGGAGAATGACGGGTTGACGAAGCCTTCGCCGGGCGGCCCCCTCGGTGCCGATATGGAGCGGCGGGACGGGCGCGACAAGGTGACCGGGGCTGCCCGTTATGCCGCCGAGCACGTGCCGGCAGGGCTTCTGCATGGCGTCCTGAAAGGCGCGCCCGGGCTTGGCGCCGTGCGACTATCGAATGCCGAAGAGGTTGGGGCAATACCGGGCGTCCGGCTGGTGTTGCAGGACGAACGCATGATCCGCAATGCGGCTCAGGGAACCGCGGGCGAGGCCCCGGTCCAGGGCGTGAGCAAGGCCGAGTACGTCGGCCAGCCCGTCGTGCTCGTCGTGGCCGAAAGCTTCGAGACCGCCTGGCACGCCGCCAACCGGCTCCAGATCTCCTGCGAAGGGGCCAGCCTCCCCGTTTTGCCGGAGAAAGGTGAAGTGGATGACGACATGCAGGAAGAGGCGATCACCGGAGAGCCCGGGACCGCCTTTTCCGATGCCGAGGTTTTAGTCGATGAGACCTACACCACCCCCGCCCTCACCTCGGCCCCGATGGAGCCGCACGCCGCTGTGGCAGAGTGGCACGGGGACCGTCTCACCCTGCACGGCTCGCTGCAGATGCTGCGTTATAACCGCGCCGAACTGGCCGACAGCCTCGGCATCGAGCCGGAAAAGGTCCGCTTGCGCGCGCCATTCGTCGGCGGCGGCTTCGGTTCCAAGCTCGGGATTTCGGCAGATTGCGTCGCCGCTGCGCTTGCGGCGCGCGAGCTGGGCCAGCCGGTGCGGGTTGTTCAGCACCGCCGGCAGGTCTTTGAAATCAACACAAGGCGCTCCGAGACGCGACAGCGCATCCGCCTCGCTGCAGGGCACGACGGCAGGCTCACCGGACTTGGCCACGAATCCCGCGTCTCCAACCTGCCGGGCGAGGAATTTTCGGAACCGGTGCTGCAGGGCAGCTACTTCGCCTATGCCGCGCCGAACCGGCTGCTGCGCAACGATCTCGTCCGTCTGAACCGCCCTGCCGCCGGATCGGTCCGCGCGCCGGGCGAGGCCGTAGGTGTCACCGTTTTCGAAGTCGCCATGGACGAGCTTGCGGGAAAGTGCGGGATCGACCCGGTCGAACTCCGCCTGCGCAACCTGCCCGAGACCGAACCGGACAGCGACCGGCCCTTCTCGTCGCACCGCCTGGCGGATTGCCTGACCAAAGGCCGCGACAGTTTCGGCTGGGACGACCGACCTGCAGAGCCGCGCCAACGGCGCGAGGGCGAGTGGTGGATCGGCACGGGCATGGCCGCGGCGGTCCGCGTCAACATGGTGATGCCGGCCGAGGCCCGCGTCCGGTTGACCCCTGATGGGCGCGCCGTGGTGGAAACGGACATGACCGACATCGGAACGGGCACCTACTCGATCCTCGGCCAGATTGCCGCGGAGGGACTGGGGCTGGCGGTGGACGATGTTGACGTTTGCCTCGGCGACACTGATCTGCCGGCGGGCTCCGGCTCGGGCGGGTCTTTCGGGGCGGCCTCGACCGGCACGGCCGTCTGGCTTGCCTGTGAAGAAATCCGCCGCGAGATCGCTGGGCGCATGGGCTGCGACGCTCAGGAACTGACGCTTTCCGACCGCCATGCCGCCTGTGGAAACGACCGCCGTTCCCTGCCCGAAGTGCTCGCCGGCGAGCCGCTGTCCGGTCGGGGCAAACTGGAACCCGGCGAGGCGCTGGAGAAGGTGCGCCAGGCAACTTGGGGAGCGGTGTTTTCGGAAGTTGCCGTAAACGATGTCACTGGCGAAGTGCGCGTGCGCCGGCTGCAGGGCACCTTTGCCGTGGGTCGCGTGCTGAACCAGCGCACCGCCCGCTCGCAGGCGCAGGGTGGCATGACTTGGGGCCTCGGCCTGGCGCTCACCGAGGGAATGGTGCACGACCGGCGCGACGGTCACATCGTCAACCGCGACCTGGCCGAGTATCACGTGCCCGTTAATGCCGATGTGCCGCATCTGGATGTCCACCTGCTGGAGGATCTCGACCCATGGGCCGGACCGCTGGCGGCCAAGGGCATCGGCGAACTGGGCATCTGCGGTTCGGGGTCAGCGATCCTGAACGCGATCCACCACGCCTGCGGCGTCAGAATCCGCGACCTTCCCGCGACGCCTGACCGGATCCTGTCCGGCCTGACATGATCTGCAAGGGCGGGTTCCGGCAGCTTTTCGGCGCCCCAAGGAACAGAAGGGCAAGCCAGCCTGTTGTCGACATGAGGAGAATTCGACCCATCAGACATTTCGTGCGCCTCTGCCCCGCCATCCGGCCCTGCCACGGCGATCGTGCACCGCCGCTGTCGAGACTGTGAGACCGACAGACGCAGCACGCCAGACCGGAGCAAGCCGAAATGACACCGAAATTCCTTCAAACCTCTCGCCGTGCCTTCCTGGGCGGGTCCGCGGCGGCCGCGTTGAGCGCCCTCAGCGAACCGGCGCTGGCGCAGCGGAACCAGCCGCCGCTGGACCAATACGAACCAGTCTACCTGACCGCGGCCGAAGGGGCCTTTGTCATGGCCGCCGTGGCGCGGATTATCCCCTCTGACGGCGACGGCCCCGGCGCGATCGAGGCCCGCGTGCCCGTCTTCATCGACCGCCAGCTTGCGGGTGATTTCGGGGCGGCCAGCGATCTTTACATGGAAGGCCCCTTTGCACCCGGAGCCGACATGAACCTTGGCACGCAATCGCCGCTGACCCCGGCCGAGATCTACCGCCAGGGCATCGCCGCCTTCGACGCCTGGTGTCGCTCGGAACAGGGGGCCGCCTTTGGTGATCTGGACCCCGACGCGCAGGACGCCGCGCTTCAGGCACTGGCCGATGACGCGGTCGGGTTGAAGCCCGAGCTGCGCGAATTCTGGACGCTGCTTCTGCAGAACACCAAGGAAGGCTACTTCGCCGATCCCCGACACGGCGGCAACGCCGGGATGCAGGCTTGGGTTTATATCGGGTTCCCCGGCGCGCGAGCGAATTTTCACGAATGGGCCGGCCGGGACGAGGCATATCCCCTGGGTCCTGTCGATATCGCTGGCGAGAGGGCCTGAGACATGGCGCGGACAGATCCGAAGAAAGACGTCGTCATCGTAGGCCTGGGCTGGACTGGCGCGATCATGGGGATCGAGCTGGCCAGCGAGGGACTGGAAATCCTTGCGCTGGAACGCGGCCCAGACCGATCGACGGTGCCGGATTTCAAGTATCCCGAGGTCATAGACGAACTGGAATACGGCATCCGCTTCGGTTTTATGCAGAAGCCGAAGAACTCGACCATCACGGTCCGCCGCACCGGCGACGAGGTGGCCCAACCGATGCGGCGGCTGGGGTCGTTTCTACCCGGTGATGGAGTGGGGGGCGCGGGCATCCACTGGAACGGCCAGACATGGCGCCCGATGGAGAACGAATATCGCCTGCGGTCCTATGTCGAAGAGGAATTCGGCGCCGATGCCATCCCCGAAGACATGACGATCCAGGACTGGGGTGTCACGGCGGAAGAGCTGGAACCCTACTATGACCGCTTTGAATACATGGCCGGGATTTCCGGGCAGGCCGGCAATATCAACGGCGAGATCATAGAGGGCGGCAACCCGTTCGAGGCCCCCCGCTCGCGCGATTACCCCCTGCCCCCGCTGAAACAGACCGTCGATGCCAGAATGTTCGCCGAGGCCGCACGGTCCATGGGCTACCATCCCTTCCCGCGTCCTGCCGCCAACGCGTCAGAGGCTTGGACAAACGAATACGGAATGCAGCTCGGTCCCTGCAACTTCTGCGGTTTTTGCGAACGGTATGGCTGCATCAACTATTCCAAGTCCTCGCCGCAGACCTGCATCCTTGACGCGCTGAAGCGCTATCCGAACTTCAGTTACCGGGTGAATTCCGAGGTGCTGCGCGTCGATCTGGCACCGGACGGTCAGACCGCCACCGGAGTCACCTACTGGGACGAAGAGGCGCAGGAAGAGGTCACGCAGCCCGCCGATCTGGTGATTCTGGCGGCCTACCAGCTGCACAATGTCCACCTGATGCTGCTGTCGGGCATCGGCGAGCCCTACGATCCGCAGAGCGGCGAGGGCGTGACGGGCAAGAACTATTCCTACCAGATGAACGGCGGCACGACGATGTTCTTCCGCGATGTCGACTTCAACCCCTTCGCCGGGGCCGGGTCCGTGGGCATGGCCATCGACGACTTCGCCATCAACCAGATCGACTTCGGCGCCGACGGTTTCATCGGCGGAAGCTACATCGTCGCTGGCAATTCAAATGGCCAGCCGATCCGCGGCATCTCGCTGCCCAAGGGCACGCCCGAATGGGGCGCCGGGTGGAAGCAGGGGATCGGCGAGTGGTATGGTCATTCGATGAGCATCGGCTCGCACGGGTCCTGCCTGTCGTATCGGGACTGCCATCTCGACCTCGACCCGACTTATACCGACCGTCACGGACGACCGCTGATGCGGATGACCTTCGACTGGAAGCCGAACGACATCCGCATGACGCAGTTCATGAAGCAAAAAATCGACGAAATCGCACAAACGATGAACCCCGACAGCTGGCAGTCCAGCTTCAAGGGCGAAGGCGCACGCTATGACATCCGGCCCTACCAGACCACCCACAACGTCGGCGGGTCGATCATGGGAACCGACCCGAACACCTCTGCCGTGAACCGCTATCTCCAGGCCTGGGGGCAGCACAATGTCTTCGTGCTGGGCGCGGGCGCCTTTCCGCAGAACATCCAATACAACCCGACCGGCGCCGTCGGGGCGCTGGCCTACTGGGCGGCCCGGGCGATCCGCAAGGATTACCTGCCGAACCCCGGCCCGCTGGTCTGAGGAGGAAATGAAAACCCTTCTCAACATCGTGCTCGGACTGGTCGTGCTGGGGGGCGTTGCCCTGCTGGCATTTATCGCGGTCCCGGTGCAGCGCACGCCCCCCCAGCAAGAGGTGGCGGCTGGCTGGCAACCCGAAGACGGCCAAGGCGAATACGCCATGCGCCTCGCCGATTGCGCGGCCTGCCACACGGCGCCCGGCGGCGAGATGTTCGCCGGCGGGCGGGCTATCGAAAGTCTGCTCGGCACCATCTATTCGTCGAACATCACACCCGACGACGCAACGGGGATCGGCGGCTACAGCCTCGATGACTTCCGCGCCGCGCTCTATGACGGCGTGCGCCCGGACGGCACGCACCTCTATCCCGCGATGCCCTACGAGAACTATCGCAAGCTCACCGAAGAGGACGTGCGCGCGCTCTTCCACTATTTCACCGAGGAGGTGGAGCCGATCCGCAACGACACGCGGGAAGCGGACCTTCCCTTCCCCTTCGATCAGCGCTGGACGCTCAGGGGCTGGAAATGGCTGGCGCTTGACGAACCGGGCTTCCGCGCGGATGCCGAGAATCCGGTTCTGGCGCGCGGGGAATACATCGTCGAAGGGCCGGGCCATTGCAGCGCCTGCCATACGCCGCGCAACGCCATCATGGCCGAGGCGGCAGTCGAGGCGTCGGACGAGGCCTTCCTCTCGGGAGGCAAGATCGCAGGCTGGACGGCCCCTGCCTTGCGCGGCGCTGGCAGCGCCATTGCCGGTTGGAGCCAAGAGGACCTGGTCGCCATCTTCTCGACCGGACGCAACGCCCATGCGGCGGTCAATGGCGAGATGCAACTGGTCATTCGGGACTCGACCCAATTCATGAGCGAAGATGACCTTGCCGCCATGTCGGCCTTCCTCGTGGGGCTGAACGATGGCGGCGCGACACCTGAACGCTCCGGCGACAACACCGGGACCGAGGCCCTGATTGCCTCGGCCGACCCGGACATGCCTCTGGGGGCCCGGCTTTACATCGACAACTGCAACGCCTGCCATTTCGCCGACGGGCGCGGTGCCGACGAGGTCTTTCCCGAACTCGATGGCAATTCACTTGTGACGGCGGAAAGCCCAACGGGGTTGATCTCCATGATCCTGGGGGGATCGGAACTGCCCTCGACACCCAAGCGGCCCTACTCCCTGAGGATGCCCGGATTTGCAGGCCGGTTGACGGACGAAGAGGTGGCGGAACTGGCCAGTTTCGTCCGACAGGCCTGGTCCAACGACGCCGCGGCCGTCAGTGCCGATGACGTTGCAGACCTGCGCGGGGAGGCGGAAGCGAAGGTCGAGTGACCTCCGGAGGCCCGATGGATGCGCAGCAATTCATGCCTGGCGCATCCACAGGCGCGTCACCACCCAAAGCACCACACCGATCCCGATTAGCACGGCAGCGATGAGGTATTGAGCCGGGTCACGGCCCGTCCATGGGCCGACCAGGAAGGCACAGGTCGCCGCGCCAGCCACGGCCACCCAGACCGGTGTGCGGAAGTGGTCGTGATCGACCTTGTCACGCTTCAGCACCAGCACAGCCACGTTGACGACGGTGAAGACACCCAACAGCAGGAGAGCTGTCGTGCCGCCCAGTTCCGGCACGGCGCCGACGAAGGTGATCAGCCCAGCCGCCAGAAGCGTCGTGAAAATGATCGCCGTCACCGGCGTCTGTCGGGCCCGATTCACCTTTCCAAGGACGGCAGGGAGCACACCCTCCTCACTCATACCGTAGACGAGGCGACTGGCCATGAGCAGATTGATCAGCGCGGAATTCCCCACTGCAATCATGGTGATAAGGCCGAAAACCCATGGTGGGAACCCGGGGGCGCCCGCTTCCACGACCTTCAGCAGCGGCGTGTCGCCCTCGGCCAGATCGTCAATCGGAACGATTGAGATTGCGACAATCGACACCACAAGGTAAAGAACCGCCGCAATGGCCAGGCCACCAAAGAGCATCTTTGGGAAGGTGCGGCTCGGCGCCTTGGTTTCTTCAGCCATGTTCACGGAATCCTCAAAACCGACCATGGCGAAGAAGGCCAGCGTCGTGCCGGCGATGACCGGCCAGAAAACGCCGTTCTCGTTGTCTCCGAATTCGAAGGCCTTGCCGATGTCGGCCTCGCCGTTGGAGAAAACCATCATGCCGATAACCACGATCATGATCAGCCCGGTCAATTCGATACACGTGAAGACCGCGTTCACCATGACGCTTTCTCCCACACCACGCATGTTTATAAGGGAAATCGCGCCGACAAAAACGAGGCCGATCAGGGTTACCGCCCAAGCTCCAAGGTCCAGACCGAACCCGGTCGAGAGGTTCTCAGCAAAGGCACGGGCGGCGGTAGACGAGGATGTCAAGCCAGAGGACATGACGGCGAAGGCAACGAGGAACGTGACAAATTGGATTCCGAAAGCCTTTTCCGTGTAAAGCGCTGCCCCGGCGGCCTTGGGATATTTTGTGACGAGTTCCAGGTAACTGCAGGCCGTCAGCGTCGCGACGACGAAGGCTACCAGGAATGGTAGCCAGACGATGCCACCCACCTCTTCGGCGACTTTCCCGGTCAGAGCGTAGATGCCGGTGCCAAGGACATCGCCTACAATGAACAAGAGCAGCAGACCGGGCCCGATCGCGCGCTTGAGCTTGCCTTTTTCGTCACCTGGAGCTTGCAAGGTGCCATTTTCGAGGGCATCGGTCACGGCAAGTCCTCCGCGATCGGGCGCCGCCCATGCTTGTCCTGCTCATGTTCGAGTATCCTCCGGACTTCTGCGAGCAATGCGGCAGCCCTGCCTTCGGGTTCGCCATGGTCCGCGCTCTCCGCCGCCAACTCGGTCAGGACCGAGTTCAGGAAGTTCGCTCTTCCGGTCCCGGAGTATCCTTCTTCGGCAAGGACCTCTTGCAGCTCTTGCGGGGAAATCCAATTCCCATCCCGCGTTCGCAATTTACGGCTGTTTCCCTGCGTCATGACCCCAATCCTCCCGCAGGAGAAACGGCCTGTGACCGAAGCAGTTCCCCCCGGCGCGCGCCCTGCCTCCATGCGGCGTCTTTCCGCTCAGTCTATCCAGTCTTCGACAAGGGCAAGGCTGGGCATGAAAGATCGGTTTGCGTTCGGAATCCCGCACAGTGACCGAGACGGAATTTACCCCATTCTCGGGAAACGCATCCTTGGCAATCGGGGCCAATACCGCCAGGCGTGCCAGTGACCACGGTTATCTGACGGGACGCGCCCCTAGGGTCAGGACCCATTGATTTGGTTGGGTGCGCGTGATTCACCCTTCGAAAACGAGCGGTGAACATGTCTGATCTTTTCTGGTTGAGCGATGCGCAGATGGCGCGTCTGGAGCCTTACTTCCCCAAGTCGCACGGCAAGCCCAGGGTTGATGACCGGCGTGTCCTGAGCGGGATTATCTTCATCAATCGCAATGGCTTGCGGTGGCGAGATGCGCCGAGGGAATACGGCCCGCACAAGACGCTCTACAATCGCTGGAAGCGTTGGAGCGACAGGGGTGTCTTCGCCCGGATCATGGCGGGGTTGGCGGCCGAGCACGGTGAGGAGACGACCGTGATGATCGACGCAACTCATCTGAAGGCCCATCGTACGGCGTCCAGCCTGGGCGTCAAAAAGGGGGGCGTGGGCGTTTGATTGGCCGAACCAAAGGCGGCATGAATACGAAGCTGCACGCGATCTGCGATAGCCAAGGCCGACCCATCGACCTGTTCCTGACTGCCGGACCCGTCAGCGACTACATCGGGGCGCGTGCCCTGGTCAGCGGGTTGCCCAACGTGAAGTGGCTGCTCGGAGATCGTGGCTATGATGCCGATTGGTTCAGAGAAGCCTTACAGGACAAGAAGATACGTCCTTGCATCCCGGGCCGGAAGAAACGGAAGACGCCCGTCCGGTATGACAAGCGCAGATACAAACGTCGCAACCGGATCGAGATCATGTTCGGCAGGCTCAAGGACTGGAGGAGGGTTGCGACCCGTTATGACCGCTGCCCGCAAACCTTCTTCTCAGCAATCGCACTCGCTGCGACCGTAATCTTCTGGCTTTGAGAGAGAACGAGTCCTGACCCTAGTCCATGGTGCGGACCTTGAAGAAGATGTCTCCCGAGATATCCAGGGGGCCGGCAACGATCTGACCAAGCTCGGCAGAGCTATCCAGGGGTGAGCGGATGACTACCGTAGTGCCAATCTTAAAGCGGACATTGCGCATGCTGACGGCGTCCGGAGAATGAAAGGGAGCAATACGGCCAGAGTTGCGCACCGTTCAAGATTCGCGTCAATGGCGTCATAGCCAACCTTTGCCGACAGACGCACAGCCTACTCCTTTGGAGCTCGCCATCGCTCATGCCTTCACCACTTTGAGGTCGGAAAATCGCGATCGCTGCGCTAGGAGCCTCGAGAGCGCCCCGGCAGCTCGGCATGTTTGGATGACGCCATGCCTGGTGGGCAGTATATGTCGAGCTCACATGGCACCTTCTGGTTGATAAACACCTGAGATGCGACGCATTCTAAGCTACCACCGAGATAGGGAGAGGGTCATGGTGCCAAAAGAGGGATTTGACCTGAGGGTTCACCAACTTCTCAACCAAACCATCGCCTTCGCGGCGTTGCTCGAGCCCGACGGAACAGTCAAAGAC
The DNA here is from genome assembly GCF_010499845.1 of Salipiger sp. PrR007. Lineage (NCBI taxonomy): Bacteria > Pseudomonadati > Pseudomonadota > Alphaproteobacteria > Rhodobacterales > Roseobacteraceae > Salipiger > Salipiger sp. PrR007. Next base: position 16,307 of record NZ_JAAGOZ010000043.1, read on the forward strand.
GTCAGTGACAATGCGTTGAGCGCCGCCGGGCTCTCACTCGAGGACGTCCATGGCTCTCCTTTCTGGGAGGGATATTGGTTTGCCTATGACGCAGCGCTGCAAGAGCGTCTGCGATTGGCCATTCAGGCCGCCTCGGCGGGCGCCACCAGCAGGTTCGACTACGCGGCGCGCATCGTGGATGATGGGCGCTTGCATATCGATTTTCAGATTGCCCCAATTCGGGACGCCGATGGGAAGATCGTCGAGCTTTTGGCCTCCGGCTTCGATGTTACGGAGCGTGAGCAGAGCAAAGCGCGCTTGGAACTCGCTCTGCGCGACGCTGATCATAGGATCAAGAATATCTTCACGACTGTACGGGCGATGGCGCGCATGACCAAACACTTCGCACCGCCCGAGACGGCCTTTGATGAGTTCCTCGCGCGTTTCGAGGCCTTGGTCGCGGCCCATCGCGTGCTAAGTTCCACCTCCCATAGCGGATACACCACCTTCCGTGAGCTGGCTGACGCCATTCTAAAGCCCTATGTCCAAGATGCCGCCGCCGATCGCTGCACGATCATTGGGGGAGACAGGATGCTTGTCCGCGACAAGGCAAAGCTTCTCGCGCTTTGTCTCCATGAGCTCGCGACCAATGCAGCAAAATATGGCGCGCTCTCGGCGGTGGGCGGGAAGATCACCCTCTCCCTTTCCGATCCTGATGTCGATGGCAGTATCGCCTTCATCTGGGAGGAGAATTTTGACACCCCCGTGCCGAGCCCTACGAAAATCGGCTTTGGCACCAAGTTCCTGGAGATGTCTCTGCACGACATCTTTGACGATCCGCCCAAACTCGAGCGGGGATCTCGAAAACTAACCCTAACAGCAAGCGGCAGGCCAACCGACCTGTATGAAAACCTGAATGATTTCCATCCGCCGAGACCGCAGCCTGCGCATCCTCGTCATCGAGGATAATCCCTTCATCGCCATGGATCTGGAGCTGCAGATTGAGGAGTTCGGTCATGTTTCGCTGGGCAGACACGGCCGTTCCGTGTCGGCAATCGAAGCAGCCGGTACCCTGCGCCCAGACGTCGCTCTGGTCGATCTCAACCTCGCTGACGGCCGGACGGGCATTTTTGTCGTTCAACGTCTGAAACAGATGGGGGTGGCGTGCATTATTATATCCGCTGAAGTACGATATCACGCAGAAACCTTCGACGCGCATACTATCCTTGAGAAGCCTGTTCATCCCGGCCTACTTAGAGCAGCCCTCAATAGGATTTTGGATGAGACTCTCACATAATAAATTTAACGCACCGCGGATATTGACATACATATCCGTGGTCGAGAGCGACCTATTTCAATTCGTTGTACTGTTCCCTACTAATGGCAGGCAGAAAACGAGGTGACCTGCTCCCCTGAAAAGTCCGCGTTTTGAAGTTAGCCTGTTCTCCAAACGAGGAGACAGACAATGCGGAAAAGCCGTTTCAGCGAAGAGCAGATCATTGGCATTTTGAAGGAGCACCAGGCCGGGATAGGTGCCAAGGAGCTGTGCCGGAAGCATGGCATCAGTGACGGCACGTTCTACAAGTGGCGCTCGAAGTATGGCGGCATGGAGGTGTCGGAGGCCAAACGGCTGAAGGCCTTGGAGGCTGAGAACGCGAAGCTCAAGAAGATGCTCGCGGAGCAGATGCTGGATGTGGCCACGCTCAAGGAAATGCTGGGAAAAAACTTCTGAAGCCCGGTACAAGGCGACGAGCCGTGGACTGGGCCATGACAGAGAAGAGCTACAACCAGCGGCGGGCCTGCGCCCTGGCCGGGATCGATCCGCGCGTCTATAGGCGGCGATCAACCAGACCTGCGGACACCGAGCTGCGAGAGAGGTTGAACGAGTTGTCCAGCGAACGGCGGCGCTTCGGCTATCGAAGGCTGCACCTGCTTCTTGGTCGCGAAGGCTGGAAGGTGAACTGGAAGAAACTCTACCGGATCTACCGGGAAGAGGGCCTGACAGTGCGCAAGCGTGGCGGTCGCAAGCGCGCGATCGGAACGAGGGCGCCGATGGCGATCCCGCAAGGGCCGAACCAGCGATGGTCCCTGGACTTCGTCTCAGACAGCCTGTCGGATGGGCGCCGTTTCCGTGTGCTCTGCGTCATCGACGACTATAGCCGGGAATGCCTGGCAACGGTCGTGGACACCTCGCTGTCGGGGCAACGCGTTGGCCGTGAGCTCGACAGCATCGCTCGGGTGCGCGGCTATCCGTGCATGGTGGTCAGCGACAACGGAACGGAGCTGACCTCGAACGCCATCCTCAAATGGCAGGAGGAGCGCCAGGTCGAATGGCACTACATCGCCCCGGGAAAACCGATGCAGAACGGCTTTGTCGAGAGCTTCAATGGACGGCTGCGTGACGAATGCCTCAACGAGCACCTATTCGCCAACCTGCGCCATGCCCGCGGCCTGATCGAGGCGTGGCGCGACGACTACAATCATCACCGCCCCCACACGAGCCTCGACGGGCTCACCCCGTGGGAGTATCACCAACGGTCAGTAGAGGACCAAACCCTGAACAGAGCGAACTAATAACCGCGGACTCTATGGGGAGCAGGTCAGAGGGTATTAAGTAAGCGCGGCCCGCACTTACATTTTTCTCCACCACAGGGAGCGGGCGAGGAAAAAGGCAAGATTTGCGAGGGTACTGGGAGCTTCTGCGGGCCGCGCTCGTGGAGAGCGTAGGTGTCATTCTTCCAGAAATCCACCTCTCATAGAGCAAAATCGCTTTTGCTGATCGGCCTAGCAGGGGGTGTTCTGCTACGCATTTGGTGAGCGCGGACTGCGCCGCTTGCCCCCCGGGGAAGTTGGTGTGGCAAGCAGGTTCCGCGAAGCTACTGGCAGTCAACAGACCGCGCTCAATTGGAGAACTCGGACAAGCGCAGGATGTTCCTGCGTAACTCTAAAAGTAGCGGAATGTCGCGCGAGCCGATGTCTCCGTACCCTTCCTAATCAGTAATATCCCGACTGCGTGAAACTGAATAGCCCCGTGCATCGTGAACGGCTTCTTCGCTAATTTTGATGCAGAGGCCATGAGCAGCAGCAAATTTAGCGTAAGCGGTATGCCCGTCGCACGTCCGCACCCCAGCTTGTTGAGGTATCGGCTTAATAAGAAGGCCTCTACACGCAAGAACCTATGGCAGGTCATGAGCATGAACGAAGCACAGCTTGTTGCCCTCGGGATCGCGACAATACGCAGCAAAAAAGTCATCGTTGTATTGCGGGCGGACATCAGGTTCGCCTGCATCTGACCCTCCGTTGTCAATCGCAGTTTGCCAAGCCGCGACGACTTGCTGTCGCGATGCCGCTGCAAAACTTACTTGTACGCCGTTACCCGCAGTTGCCGTACGACCGTCGAACGGACGTCTTAGAGCAAACTGGGGCCATCGTTGCCCGCACCGCTGCCAGATGAAACCCGCTGGACTATCGGCCGGCTGAACGGGGATGCGCACCAATCCGAGGGTGCCAAGGACTACATCATAGAAGGCCACCATGGCCTCAACATCATTTGCACCAATCATTACGTGGCTGAACATCTTGAACCTCATCCGGCGGGCGAAGTATCACACCCTGGTAGAAGAATTATAAGCGGCGTCCTGGCCCAGCGGGTTCAGCTTGACGGCCCGGCGGATCATCCCCGCCCCATGACCGGTCGTCACGGGCGACCGCCCAGAGATATCCCGTCTTGGTCCTGCCGCGCCCCGGATCCAGCTGTCAACGCCGTCTTAATTTTCCCCAAAAGCGCCGAAGTAAAATTCCCCACTACGGCGGTTGCGGACGACATCGGTGTGCTTGCGGACTGCGGCAACAATGGCAGTCGCCAACTCCGGCAAGGAGGTCCCGACCGCAACCAGGGATAGGCCGATCACTGCGTCGGGCACGCCATAGGAGCGCGCGATGTTGACTGAGCCTTCAACGAGAAGGTCCGCTCCATAGACGAGGGCGCCGATCCCACCCAGTGCCAGAACAGGAGGAAGCCAGGGGCGCGACAGAGGAATGTCTTCGAACTCCTCAGCCTCGTGCTCAAAGGTCTTGGCCTCGCGGTCGCGCCGTTCGAGCCACACGCTGGACGCCAGGTAACCGGCGAGCACCACCAGCATGGCCAAGCCTTCCACCCGGTTGATAACCTCGCCTTGCGTCAGCCCAACCACCACGAGCGCGACCAAAGTCGCAACCAGGGCTTCCCTGACCGCCGTGCGTTGCCATCCGGAAATGGGAAGGATCAACGCCGCGACGCCCACGATTAGGAGAATATTGGCGATGTTCGAGCCGACGACGTTGCCAAGCGCAATCTCCGGGGCCCCGTCGAGCGCGGCATTGACCGACACCAGCAACTCCGGCGTTGAGGTCCCGAAACCGACAATGACAAGTCCGATGAGGAGCTTCGAAATTCCGAATTTCTCGGCAAGCGCCACTGAGCCGCGGATCAGCCCTTCGCCGCCAACAAATAGAAGTACGAGGCCAGCGGCCACCAGGAGCAAGTCATGTGTCATTTGTATTCCTTAAGCAGCGCCGGCTGGGACGGTCGAGTTTCCGCCCCACGAAGTTGGTGCAGTCTCTGTGGGAGCCAATTGGAGTGCGCATGTTGCCAGGGCCGCGTGCCCGCGCATCCCACGACATGCGCGGGTCGATGAAGCCGGTGTTGCGCCGCGCGGGTGTCTGGGTAGCCACAAAATCCTTAGCAGAAACGCGTAGCGCTCCCGTGAGTTCAGCCTTCGACAAAGACATCCTTGCCACCCAGGCTCCGTATACCGTCAGCACGCTCAGCGTCCCCCTCCCTCGCAACATGAAAAGCGTCACGAGCGCCTCGCATGTGTCAGGAAATAGGGAGCCGACCCAAGCAATTGTAAGAGCGCGGCGTTGCCATCGACAAGGTGCCGGAATATCTGCACGAGATCGATACAAGGAAGCTTCAGTGCAACAGGACGAGAAAACGCGCTCCGAGGAAGAGGGGCGGTTCTTGGGACGGCCGAGCGCCTGGGTCCTGTCCGCGGTACTATTCGTTGGATTGACAGCCGTCGGCTTCACCGCGGTGTCGGCGATCTTTGGAGGGACGATCCCGAGTTTTGACAACAGGCTGGTTCAGCCACAGACCGTCGCGGCAATCCTCGGATTTCTAATCGTCTACTTACTAGCCGACGGCCTTCGTCTCTACTTCGTCCTACGTACGATTGGGGCGAGGATCAGGGTCCATGAAATCTTCCCATTGGTTTTCATCAATATCCTGGTTTCCAATGTCACACCGCTCGCGACCGGCGGCGGCTTTGCCCAAGTCTGGTATCTGCGCCGCCACGGCGTCGCCGTCGGCGCTTCGGCCGCCGCAACTACGATCCGCACCGTCCTCGCCATGTTGTTGATCTTCACCGCCGCGCCGTTGTTTCAGTTTCT
>NZ_JAAGOZ010000044.1:0-20922 GCF_010499845.1 Salipiger sp. PrR007
GAAGTCATCCACCGCCGCGGCCCCTGGCGTAGCTTCGAGGCCGTCGAATATGCCACGCTGGAATGGGTGGACTGGTTGTTTAATCGCATGTCCGGCGTCAAGCCTGTTCTTAGGCAGGCTGAAGGACCAGCCGCACCGTGTATCGCCTTGGCAGACGTCGAAGGATTTTCGTAGCCATTGGATTTCGCACGAGGGGAAGATCGTCTGCCGGGAGCGGGGTTGTTTCCGCGGTCGGCAAAAGCCGCCGCATGATGGTCTTCGCGGGAATGGCCTTCCTATGTTCAACACGCAGCATCCGAAGAACTGCATCCAGTCTAAACGGAATGGCCAGATCCACGTCCGCGGCAGGGATGTCCCGCGTGTCGATCGTCAACGCGCTTGAGTGGTCGGCGCGCCAGGTCTGATCTATTCGGGAGCGCCGGCCAGCTTGTTGAAAGGCTCTCCCGTCTTCAGCATGCTGTGCATGATCACGGCCAACTTGCGCGCCACCGCGACCGCCGCGCGCTTGATACCAAGTCGCTCTCGAAGCCTGAGGCCCCAATCCTTGAGACTGCTATCATGCTGGGACTTGGTCCGCGTAAGCATCACCACCGCTGCCTCGTAAAGAAGGCTGCGCAGGTGACTGTCTCCCCGTCGCGAGATATGCCCATCGTAGTCTATTTCTCCGGACTGATAGCGCCGTGTAGTCAACCCGAGCCAGGCACCGACGGAACGTGAACGTTTGAAGTGGCCCGGGTCCTCAATCGCCGCCGAGAACGACAGCGATGTGATGGCGCCGATGCCAGGAATGGTCATCAAGAGTTGCGACGCCTTGTTATTCCGCGCTGCTGCCAGCAACTGGCGGTCAAGATTGTCGATGTGCCTGCGAATGTCCCGCCACGCATCGAGCAGCGGCAGTACGATCTTTGCCAGACTGTCATTTCCGCCAAAAAGTTCCCGGACGTGCCCCTCAAACACCCGTCCTTTGCTCCTGGGCACGATAAGACCAAATGTCTTCATGACCCCACGGATCTGGTTGCTGAGCTGGATCGACATGCCGCAAACCTGCTTGCGGACGCCGATCAAAGTGCGCGTCAACATGGCGTCGAAGCTCTTGACACGAACGGCCTTAAAAAAGCCTGCCTCAGCCAATTGGGCCAAGCCGTCAGCGTCATTGGCGTCAGTCTTGTTCAAGGTCTCATTCAATATCTTCTGGGCATGCCGCGCTTCGATGCAGATCGCTGGCAGCCCCTCGTCCGTCAGCGCATGGTAAAACCATGTCGAAAGCGGACCAGTCTCGAAAATAACGCGCTTTACCTGTGGCGCCTGCTTGCGGATAATATCTGCAAGAACTTTGGGATCTGACGGGCACTTGCCTCGCCAAACTCGCGAGCCGTCCTGCCGGATCGAGATCGCAGTATCTTTCAGAGAAACGTCCAAACCGATAAACTGCTCCATGGCTGCTCTCCATCTGATGCTTGGGCCCGGTGCTGATCGTGAGCCCGTTTTCCATCTTATCGGGGAGCAACCACCTCGCAATCGAAGCAGGATGGCGGGGGCGAGTCGCACCGCGATTACCCCATGTTCAACAACCGCCGACTTCTCGAGCCCATCGGAAACATCCCGCCAGCCGAGGCAGAAGCCAACTTCTACGCAGCTCTGGAAACTGAAGACAAGGCCGCGTAACTAACGACAATCAGCCTCCGGCAAACCCGGGGCGGTTCACCCCGGCCTCAAGGCGGCAGCATGATCACCAGGCAAGCTTAGCAGCGCCGCAAAACTGTCCGGAAAATGGGGACCACCTCACACCTCCCTAAAATGCGCGACTCAAATTCGCTCAAAGAATGTGCGAAATGTGCATGCTCTACCTTGACGGGTCAAGCCTGCAAGACATATTCCCAATACTGCATAATCAGGCTTGCGGGGCATCGCGACCGAATCCGCAAAAAAGGCACTTCACTGACACTGTCTTCCTCGCGGATGAATGCCTCTTCATCCCAGCCCAGGAGCCACAGGGAAAACTCGACATCCTCGTCCCAGGCGACTTCGACGACAGAAGGTTGCTCTGCATTGGCGCTGGCGAGGGTGGTGATCATGTGCGCGGGATCAATGCTTGGCAGGATGGCCAGAGCCAGAAGGCTCGCGGCAAGCAGCGCGCCTCCTCACGCCGGTCCGGGAATGAGTTGCTTGGGCCGGTAGGCAAGGCGCGCCAGAAGTGGTCGGCTTTTGGGCTGCCGTGATGGCGCCGGCATCACTGCAAGCGCATCGTGAGAACGGCGGTGCAAAATTAGTCCACTGGCCGGCAATCAGTCAAGATTCGGCAACAAGGCCGTCAGAAAGCCAAGGCACAGTATTAGGGAGAAATACCCAAAGACCTGCTCCATTCCGAGTTGGTCGGCTAGAGCTCCAAGCCCCGCTGCACCTAGTGCCCCGACGCCGAAGGCAAAGCCGAACACGAAACCTGACACCATGCCGACCTTTTGTGGCAAAAGCTCCTGCGCAAAAACCACGATCGCCGAGAAGGCAGAAGACAAAACGAGCCCAACTACGATACTGAGGCCGATCGCAGCCCATAGCGATGTATGCGGGAGAACCACAGCGAACGGTAGCGCCCCCACAATCGACCCCCAGATAACTTTCTTGCGCCCGATACGGTCTCCAACGGGACCACCGAAAAACGTGCCGAGCGCAACCGCAGCGAGGAAGACGAACAGAAGCCCTTGTGCATGGGCAACTTCCATTCCGTATTTTTCGATCAGGAAAAACGCATAGTAGCTCTTGAAGGTCTCAATATAGACGAACTTGCTAAGTAGCAGCGCACTAAGAACTGCGAAGGCAACCAGAAGCCTTGCGCGGGAGAGGCGGGGCCCGATTGTTGGCCGCACCCCCGAGCTTTGCGTCATGCGCTGGTGGTTCGTAAACCAACGTGCGATCCACAGCAGTATCATGACCGCTACAACAGCAAGGAGCCCAAACCAAGCAGTCGTGGCCTGTCCGAACGGCAACACAATGAGAGCAGCAGCGAGCGGCCCTAAAGCAGTCCCCGCATTTCCTCCGACCTGAAAGCTGGACTGGGCGAATCCAAAGCGTCCTCCGGACGCCATTCGGCAAACTCGCGAAGCTTCGGGATGAAACAGTGCCGACCCGAAACCAAGAGTGGCAGAAGCCAGCAATAGCCCTGCAAACGACCCGGCCGTCGCGAGCAACACCACGCCGAGCGCGACCGCGGCCATGGACACCGCAAGAGAATAAGGACGCGGACGCAAATCTCCGTAAAGTCCCAGAATGGGCTGCAAGATGCAGGCGGTGATCTGCTGAGCAAGCGTCAGGAGCCCAAGTTGGAAGTAGCTCAGCGCGTATTCTCCCTTCAGCACCGGGTACAATGCGGGCAGGAGGAACTGGATCAGATCATTGATCAAATGCGTACCGCTCACTGCGAGGATAACCGCATAAGAAGTTGAGATCATGGCAGGGCGCTGCGCTATCATAGAAGCCTCGACAAGACAGAAGATCGGATAGAACCGATGAATGCAAACTGGGATCAGTTTACATGCTACAGGCGAGACTTCGCGCTAGATCGGATGACAGGAGGCTTTAGAAAAGCTAAACTCTGAGAATGCAAAAAAAACTGCGACACCTACCTCCCTTGAATGCTTTGCGCACGTTTTCGGTTGCGGGCCGGCTCCTGAACTTCCGGGAGACTGCCGAGGAGCTTGGAGTCTCCCAAGGCGCAGTTGCTCAGCAGATAAAAATTCTGGAGGGACATATGGGCATGCCACTCTTCACACGTTTACCGCGAGGCGTGGCCCTCACCCTCGATGGGGCTACCTATCACAAGGAAATACAGCGCGCTTTTGGTATCATGCGTGAAGCGACTGATCAGCTACTAGAAAGCGGCAAGTCGCTGACCATCAGCGTGACGCCGACCTTTGCAACGAAACTTTTGATCCCAAACTTACCATCTCTCAACGCAGCACTGCCCGGTATAGAAATCCGGACTATTGCGACAGTCTCGATTACAGATTTTGACCGGGATCAAGTTGACATTGCCGTAAGGGAAACAAGTCCCCCGTTTCCCGCAAACCAAGAAGCCAAGCTGCTCTTCAATCAGGACTGGATTCTCGTCGGCAATCCACATTTGCTAAACGGGTTACCGCGTCCTTTGAAACCTGAAATCATTCAGAAATTGCCTCTGCTTCACGACTCATATCAACACTGGAATGCGTACCTCAATACAGAAGCCAGATTGCCGGGACCACGTTTCAACCAGATATCTTTAGCGCTTGACGCAGCATTGGCGGGTCAAGGGTTAGCAATCGCGAGTCGGTCGTTTGTGCGCAGCGATCTCCTTGCCGGCCGCCTCATTGAGGCCGGACAAGCCGGATATGAAACTGATACCGGATACTATTTAGTGAGGAAGAAAAAACGGCAGCCCTCGCGCACTATCGACGCGGTTTGGTGTTGGTGCCTTGATACCTTTTCACGGCGTTGAAGTATGGGTCGGGTAGACCCTCCTTGCAGCAATTGGGCGCCCAACTGGCCCAAAAAATCTGACGGCGGACACCGTAATGTCAGGTATAACCATGTTTCCTCCTGGAGTTACCTCCGGCAATCTCAGAACTCTTCTCGAGATGTCCCTGGGAGATCGCTGTGCATATAGCCCCCACGAACCGCCCGGAGCTAAGGGCGGGAAGCAGAAGAAACCGAAACTTGATCTGATACCTGACCATAGATTGATCGTTGCTTGCCGCCCGACGGGTGTCAATCCCGGCGCACTGACCGCGCTCGCGGCGTGACAGGAAAGCTTCCCCGCGACAGCACCTCTCCCTCTTCGTCGACAACCAGGCGGAACGCGCGGTCGGCGCGATAGAAGGTCATACGCCAACGTCCTTCGTCTTCGCCCGCCCCGCTCTCGGAGCGGCTGCTGATGAGACCGTTCCGCATCTCCTCCCGGACCTGCTCTTCCGTGATCTTGAAAGCTCGCGCGATGGTGGCTGCCTCCACAACGAACCCACTGTCGGTTTTGGATACTTCGCTCATCGCACCATCTCCCGTCTCCTGATCCCGCACCGATCGCCGCCAGTCTGGCTTTGCGCGGCTTCGCCCGATTGCGCTCGACTTCAATAGGTATCTATAATACCACTTGCAGGGCATGCCCCGTCAATACAACTGTGAACAAGGTGCCCCACCGATGTCATCTATCCAGACTTCCTCATCGCGCAGCCTCTCCGCGCGACCGGCGATCACAGCCGCTCTCGAGGCACGGACCGGGCTCGATGACGAAGTGCTGCGCGAGTTGGTTCATGCCTTCTATGGCAAGATCCGCAACGACTCGGTTCTCGGCCCTATCTTCGCGGCGCGCATCGATGACTGGCCGCCGCATCTGGATCGGATGACATCCTTCTGGTCCTCCGTTGCCCTGATGACAGGCCGCTATCATGGCGCCCCGGTGCCCAAGCACGTCGGTTTGCCGATTGACTGGAGCCATTTCGAGCGGTGGCTCACACTCTTTCGTGAGACCGCAACGGAGATCTGCACACCCGCTGGCGCCGCCCATGTCATCGAGCGGGCCGAACGCATCGCCCGGTCGCTCAACTTCGCGGTCGAGGATGCCAAAGGCACCGGCATCCCGAAACTGGTTTGAGGCCGGCATGGCGAAGCATTCCGACATCGACATCGCGCGCGTTCACGACGAGACGTTCGGCACGGACCGCGCGAGGCTGCTGGTGGATCGGATCTGGCCGCGAGGAATATCGAAGGCAGATCTCGGACTCGATGACTGGCTCAAGGACATCGCGCCGACCACCGAGCTCAGGAAATGGTTCAACCACGACCCGGACAAATGGGGCGAATTCCGTAACCGTTACCTGCACGAACTGGCTGGCAACACGGACGCCGTTGACCGCTGCCTCGCATGGTGCCGAGCTGGCCCCGTCACCCTTCTCTTTGCTGCGAAGGACCGGGAACACAACCAGGCGGTGGTGCTGCGGGATTTTCTGAAACAGCGTCTCACGGGGGATACCACATGAATGCCGATCTGGGGTCCCTTCGCACCCCCCTGTGCGATCTGCTGGGATGTGAGTATCCTCTTATCCTGGCCGGGATGGGAGGTGTCGCGCGCGCCGAACTGGCCGCTGCGGTCGCCAATGCGGGCGGCTTCCCGACGCTGGGGATGGTGCGCGAGGCGCCATCGCTCATCATTTCGGAAATCGAGGCCTACCGCCGGCTGTCAGACCGCCCCTTCGCGGTCAACCTCATCCCGGCAGCCACGGAGCCCGACTTGCTGCATCAGCAGATCGAAACTTGCCTTGCGATGGAGGTGGCGGTCTTTTCGTTCTTTTGGGACGTCGTGCCCGAGGCTGTTTCCCGGGTGAAGACCGCAGGCGGTCTTCTGCTGCACCAAGTGGGCACGCTGCGCGCGGCAAGGGAGGCCGAAGCCGCCGGTGCGGATGTGTTGATCGCACAAGGGCAGGATGCGGGAGGTCACGTGCACGGGCGCACCCCGACATTCGACCTGCTCCCGGCCGTGCTGGAAACCACGGCCCTGCCGGTTGTTGCCTCGGGCGGCATCTGCACCGGGCTGGCGCTGGCCGAGGCGTTGGCGATGGGGGCGCAGGGCGTGCAATGCGGCACTGCCTTCCTCGCCACGCAGGAATCCTTCGCCCATGACTGTCACAAGCGGCGCATCATCGATGCAGGGCCGCAGGACACGGTCTTGACCGATGGTTTCGTGTTGAACTGGCCCAAGGGGTCGGCCGTGCGCGTCCTGCGCAACAGCGTTACCGACGGCTTCGGCACGGATCTGATGGGCCACGATCCCGACGCGATCCCCCGCGAGGTCATCGCCCATGACGACGACATTCCACGCCTACGCCAGAGTACGGATTCACCGCTGCGCACGACGACGGGCGCGCTGGAGCAGATGCCGCATTACGCCGGTACCGGTTTGGGGGAAATCGTCGAGATCGTGCCAGCCGCGCGCCGGCTGCTCGACCTTTGTACCGAGGCGGCGGCGCTTCGCGGCATCGCCGGACGGGCGCAGGCCCCGGGCGGGGGCGCAGCATGACCATCCTACTGCTTCTCATCCCCGTGACGCTGGCGATGGGCGCTGTCGGACTCGGCGCGTTCTTCTGGACGATGAGACACGACCAATTTGACGATCCGGAAGGCGATGCCCGCCGGATCCTTCAGACGGAGGACCGTCCGTTGCCGCCAAGACATAGAACCGACCGGGAGGTTGCCAGATGATGGAGCGGTTGACAGGTGCCGAACGCCAGATCGCATTGATGATTTGTGTCGTCATGGCGATTGTCGGGCTGGTGATGGCCGCAGCGGGTCACAGCGATCCGTTGGGGATCCACGGCGCGATTGTACTGGTTGCAGCCGCTATCATGACCTGCTTCGTCCTGCGTGCGATTGGCGAGCCCGAACCGGCCGAGGACCGCACGAACAGCTACTACGACGATCCGACCAAGGCCGGGCTGGTGATCGCTCTGTTCTGGGCCGTCGTCGGTATGGGCATGGGGGTCTGGGTCGCGGCGCAACTTGCCTGGCCCGATCTGCGCTTCGACGCGGCGTGGTCGAGTTTCGGCCGCATCCGCCCCGTTCACACATCCGGGGTGATATTCGGATTCGGTGGCAATGCTCTCATCGCCACCTCCTATCACGTCATGCAACGCACCAGCCGGGCCCGTCTCGCCGGACATGTCTCACCGTGGTTCGTGCTACTGGGCTTCAACCTCTTCTGTATTATCGCCGCCTCAGGCTACCTGATAGGCGTTACCCAGTCCAAGGAATACGCCGAACCGGAATGGTATGCCGACATATGGCTAGTGATCGTCTGGGTGGTCTACTTTGTGCTCTACATCCGCACACTTGCGCGCCGCAACGAGCCGCATATCTACGTCGCCAACTGGTATTACCTCGCCTTCATCCTGGTCGTGGCCATCCTGCACATCGTCAACAACCTCGCCGTGCCCGCCAGTCTAACAGGAGCAAAGAGCTACTCGGCCTTCGCGGGCGTCCAGGACGCGATGACGCAATGGTGGTATGGCCACAACGCGGTCGCCTTTTTCCTGACCGCAGGCTTCCTCGGTATGCTCTACTACTTCCTGCCCAAGCGGGCGGAGCGGCCGATTTACTCCTACCGCCTGTCGATCCTGTCGTTCTGGGGCATCGTGTTCTTTTACATCTGGGCCGGCTCGCATCACCTGCACTACACTGCCCTGCCGCAATGGGTGCAGACGCTGGGCATGACCTTTTCGGTCATGCTGCTGGTACCCTCCTGGGCCAGTGCGGGCAACGCGCTGATGACGCTGAACGGTGCTTGGCACAAGGTGCGCGACGATGCCACGCTGCGCTTCATGATGGTGGCGGCGGTGTTCTACGGGCTGTCCACCTTCGAGGGCTCGTTCATGGCGGTGCGCGCGGTCAATTCGCTGTCGCATTACACCGACTGGACCGTGGGCCACGTCCATGCCGGCGCGATGGGCTGGGTGGCACTGATCACCTTCGGCTCGATCTACTCCGTTGTCCCACTGCTGTGGAAGCGCGAGACAATGTATTCCTGGAAGCTGGTGGAGTGGCACTTCTGGCTCGCGCTGTCGGGCACGGTGATCTACGTCTTCGCGATGTGGAACAGCGGCATCATCCAAGGGCTAATGTGGCGCACCTACACCGAGAGCGGCACGCTGGCCTATTCCTTCACCGACACGCTGGTCGCGATGCATCCCTATTACGTCGCGCGGGCCTGCGGTGGTGCCCTGTTCCTGACCGGCGCGATCCTGGCGGCCTACAACGTCTACATGACGATCCGGCACGCCCCTGAAAAACACCCGGAACGCGACTACCCCACCTCGTCCGAAGCGGCCGAGCCTGCCGTTCCGGCAGCGGAGTGACCTGATGTTGCGCAAGATCCTCTCCCCCTTCGCCCGACTGTTCGAGTTCCACGCCCGGACCCACTACCGCACCGAGCGGCACTCGATGGCCCTGACCCTCGGGATCATCGTCGCCGCCGGGGTGGGTGGGTTCGTCGAGATCGCGCCGCTCTTCACCATCGACGAAACGGTCGAGGCCGCGCCCGACATGCGGCTCTACACTCCGCTCGAACAGGCCGGGCGCGACATCTACATCCGCGAGGGCTGCTATGCCTGTCACAGCCAGATGATCCGCACGCTTCAGGACGAGGTGGACCGCTACGGGCCCTACTCGCTAGCGGTGGAATCGCAGTATGATCACCCGATGCTCTGGGGCTCCAAGCGAACGGGTCCGGACCTCGCGCGGCTGGGCAACAAGTATTCCGACGACTGGCATGTGCGCCACCTGGTCGATCCGCGCGCCGTGGTGCCGGAATCGGTGATGCCGCAATACGCCTTCCTGCTGGATACCACGCTCGAGACAGAGAGCCTGCCGGACCGCCTCGCGGCGCTGCGGGCTGTGGGCGTGCCCTACAGCGACGAACAGATCGCCAATGCCGATGCCGACGCGCGCGGACAGGCCCGGCCCGACACCGACGCAGCCGACGGGGTAAGCGAGCGATACGGAGACGCGACCAGCGTCCGCCACTTCGACGGGCAGCGGGACCGCGTCACGGAGATGGATGCTCTGGTGGCCTACCTCCAGATCCTCGGCGGGCTCACGGATGCCGCCTTCGCAAATCAGCCACTCGGGGAGGACTGAATTGATGGACCTTACCCATGATCTGACCTCGGTGATCGCCAAGTCCTTCGGGCTGTTCTACCTCATAGCCCTGTCGGTGGGGATCACCATCTACGCCTATTGGCCGTCGCTGGGCAAACGCTTCGACAAGGCCGCGAACAGTATTCTGGATGACGAGGACGGACCATGTCGGTAAAGGAACGCGACCCACTGACCGGCCACCAGACGACGGGCCACGAATGGAACGGCATCACCGAGCTGAACACACGCGTGCCGCGGGCGGTGTGGTTCTTCATCATCGTCACGCATATTTGGGCGCTGGTCTACTGGGTGCTCATGCCGGCCTGGCCTCTGGTGAATACCTATACCCGCGGGCTGCTGGGCATTGATCAGCAGGAACAGGTGGAAGAGCGCGTGGCTGCCGCGGATGCCGCCCGTGGCGTCTGGGCGGACCGGATCGCCGCGCTTCCGCTGGACAGAATCCGTGACGACACCCTGCTGATGACCCACATCGACCAGACCGCACCCGCACTCTTCGGTGACAATTGCGCAGCCTGCCACGGAAGCCGCGCCGAAGGCGGCCCCGGTTATCCCTCTCTGGTCGATGACGCGTGGCTCTGGGGCGGCGACGACGAGACGATCCTCGAAACCCTGCGTGTCGGCATCAATGCCCCGCATCCCGACACGCGCTATGCCGAGATGCTCGCCTTTGGCCGAGATGGCATGCTCGACCGGGATCAGATCCGCGTCGTGGCGGACTACGTGCAGTCGCTGGCGGGTCTCGACAGCGGTGCCTCGCCCGAGCGGCTGGAAGAAGGCGCCATGCTTTTCGCCGACAATTGCTCCAGCTGCCATGGCGAGGATGGGGCGGGCATGTACGACCTCGGGGCCCCGAACCTCACGGACAGCCACTGGATCTACGGCGGCACAGATCAGGCGCTGTTCGAGACCATCTATGGCGGCCGACAGGGCTGGATGCCCGCATGGGAAAACCGCCTGACAGAGGCGCAGCGCAAGATGCTTGCCATTTACATCACCTCGCTGGCCGATGGAGGCCCGGAATGACCATTGAGCGGCCCCGAGTTCTGGCGATCTCCGCCGCGTTTCTGGTCGTGGCCATCTTCGTGGGCGCCAACATCCATCTCGTCTCGGTCTCGCTGTCGTCGCAACCGAGCTGCGTTGAAACCGCCAAGGAAGGCGCCGGCACCTACCGCCCGGCGAAACCGTCATGCTGAGCCAGAACAACGTCCCGCCGCCGCCCGATAATCCGCACGCCGGGGGCGTCATTCCGAAGGTGGTCCCGCCCCTTGCGCGCCCGAGCCCGCACGCCCGCGATCTCCCGTGGCGCACCGCCTTCACATGGCTGCGGGCCGGGTGGCGCGATCTCTGGACCCATCCGCTTCCAAGCCTGATCTACGGCCTCGGCGTTTTCCTCGTCTCGGTCGCCGTGGTCTGGTTTCTGTTCCACTTGGATTTTGACTATGCGCTGTTCCCGGCACTCGCAGGTTTCATGGTGGTCGGGCCGCTGATCGCCGGCGGGCTCTACGAGAAGAGCCGGCGACTGGAGGCAGGCGAGCCGGTCGGCTTCGGGCCAATGCTGTTCGTCCGGCTTCGGTCCGGCGGTGCCGGTGTCTTCATGGGGGTCATGCTGCTGGGGCTCTTCCTGCTGTGGATGCGCGCGGCGGTCCTGATCTATGCGCTCTTCTTCGGCATGGTGGCCTTTCCCGGCACCGAGGAGATCGTTCCAATGCTTCTCCTGACTCCGACTGGCTGGGCCCTGCTGCTCGCCGGGTCTGCCGTCGGCGCGCTCTTTGCCGCCTTCTCCTTCGCCATCAGCGTCTTCGCCTTTCCGATGTTGCTCACGGAACGGACCGACGCGCTCTCTGCGCTCGGGATCAGCATGGCGATGGTCTGGAATAACCTTGGGGTCATGATCGCATGGGGCGCCATCGTGGTGGCGCTGTTCGTCCTGTGCCTGCTCACGGCCGGGCTGGGGCTGATCCTTGTGTTTCCATTGCTGGGACATGCGACGTGGCATTGTTACCGAGCCATCCGCTCCGACGATGCCGCCGCGCATGAGGATGATCGCATGTTCATTCGTCCGGCCTGATACTCCATCGGCTAAGCTGCTGAAGCCTGCGACCTGATGCGAGACCGGTCGCGGCAAGGCAAATGTCTGGGACATCGCCAGTGCTGCACCCGAAACCGATTGTCGTCGGCCTTGGAACAAACGCAGCGCAGCTAACACTCACCGCGCCCACAGCCGCACAGCATCCCCTTCGACTCGATCCTGCGGGACAACGGTTTGCACGCCGGTCGAGGATCAAATAGCTGATGAGCAAATGGGCGCTTCTGATGCTGATGCACACACTTTATGCACCCAGCCAGCACTCCCCTTAATGCGACGAGACACATGAAGAATATCGACGAAAAGCTACAACCGATCCTTGCCGAAGTGGCGAGGCGCAATGCCGGCGAGCCGGAATTTCACCAAGCTGTGCAGGAGGTGATGGAAAGCCTCGGGCGCGTCGTGGCAAAGCACCCTGATTATCTCGAACAAGCGCTCATAGAGCGGATCTGCGAACCCGAGCGCCAGATTATCTTTCGCATCCCTTGGGTTGATGACCAAGGGAATGTCCAGATCAATCGAGGATTTCGCGTCCAGTTCAACTCGTCCCTCGGCCCCTACAAGGGAGGGATGCGCTTCCACCCATCCGTCAATCTGGGGATCATCAAGTTTCTCGGCTTCGAGCAGACCTTCAAGAATGCCCTGACCGGCCTGCCGATCGGTGGCGGAAAAGGCGGAACGGATTTCGACCCCAAGAACAAATCCGATGGCGAGATCATGCGCTTCTGCCAATCTCTCATGACCGAACTGCACCGCCATCTGGGCGAGCAGACGGATGTGCCGGCCGGCGATATCGGCGTTGGAGGACGTGAAATCGGATACATGTTCGGGCAATACAAGCGGCTGACAAACCGTTATGAATCCGGCGTGTTTACCGGCAAGGACATCGCCTACGGTGGATCCCGAGCCAGGACAGAGGCTACTGGCTTCGGCAACACATATTTTACCAAGGCGATGCTTGAAACGCGCAAGACCGACTTCGATGGCAAGCGCGTAGTGGTGTCGGGCGCTGGCAATGTCGCCATCCATACCATCGAAAAGGTGCAATCCTTTGGTGGCAGGGTCATCGCCTGTTCGGATTCAAGCGGCTACATCATAGATCAAGCGGGGATAGACCTTGCCCTGCTTCAGGAGGTCAAGTCCGTACGCCGCGAGCGAATTTCGGAGTATGCCCGGTTGCGTGGGGACGGGGTTCATTTTGTGCCTGTCGGGAAAGGCTCTGTCTGGGATCTACCCTGTGACGTGGCAATGCCCTCGGCCACCCAGAATGAACTGACGGGCAAGGACGCAAAATCACTGGTCAAGAACGGCGTTCTGGCTGTCGGCGAAGGCGCGAACATGCCCTGCACCCCCGAGGCGATCCGCATCCTGCGCGAGGCCGGCATTCTGTTCGGGCCCGGCAAGGCTGCGAACGCTGGGGGCGTTGCAACGTCGGCACTGGAAATGCAGCAGAACGCCAGCCGTGATCGCTGGAGCTTTGAGCAGACCGAACAACGGTTGGCACAGATCATGAAAAGCATCCACGACAGATGCGCCGAAACTGCCGATGAATATGGTGCGCCCGGAGACTATGTCCTGGGCGCGAACATCGCCGGTTTCGTGCGGGTTGCGAAAGCCATGCGGATGCTAGGCGTGATCTGAGACAATCCCCTCGGTCATCGAAAGACGAGGGCGATCTCTTCCTTGCTCAGCAGCTTCCATCGACCGGGAGCCAGGGTGTCGAGCAGGCAAAGATCGCCCAGGTGTTCACGTCGCAGAGCTTCGACGAAGTTGCCGGTGGCGGCGAACATGCGGCGAACTTGGTGGTATCGGCCTTCCGTCACGGTGATCAGGGCTTCGGTTTCCGAGATGATCTCCAACACCGCCGGTTCCAGAGGTTTGTCATCGCCTCTGAGCGTGAGTCTGCCAGACGCAAACAGTGCGGTTTCCGTGCCATCGAGTGGACGGGCAAGCGTGGCGCGGTAGGTTTTGCTGAGCCGGCTTCTGGGGCTGCTGATACGATGCAGAAGGTCACCGTCGTCGGTCAGAAGCAAAAGGCCGGTGGTCTGTTTGTCCAAACGCCCAATGGTTGAAATGGCGGGCTTGCGGCGTCGCCAGCGAGCAGGCAGCCTGTCATAGACAAGTTCGCCTGCCTCCTTGTGCGAGCAGGTCACGCCCAGGGGTTTGTTCATCATGACGACCAGGCCGGCAGGCGGATCAAGCGGCTTGCCCGCGACCGTCATGCGGCGGGGCAGGTCCGCGCTGACAGGGATTCGAACGGAGGCGTCCAGAATCTCAGCCTGATCGAAGACAATGCCACCAGCCCGCGCCAGCCGCGCGATGTCTTTGCGGGCACCATATCCCATCGAGGACAAGAGCTTGTCTACACGTGTGAATGAACTGCTGGACAAATCCGGTGATCCTCGTAAGCGAAATGCACCACGACGGGTTCTTGCGGCTCTATCGCCATGATCGGTCCCATCCGGAAAGTCCAGTTTGTATGCTGGAGAATGACCGGCTTTCGCTCCATCGGAACGATAGTTTTGGGAGTCGGAGGGTGATAGCCCAGAGCGCCATAGGATCGCTTGGTGTTGTGGTGTTTCCTTCTTCACTCGATCGGAGCCAGCGCTTGGCTGGGGCTACAGAAGATTCCTCAGCTGAACACTTTTCCCCGGACCGGGCATTGAAGTTCTCGCAGCATCCGTTCTCCCGAGGTAAACCCGTTTCGGTGTAGGCTGGCTCGGCCACGCAGGCCGAATCCAGTGCCTGACAGCTTAGACGATTCCCTCAACCACGAAGCGCGCGCCGCAACCTTTTGCGCTCTTCGAAGTCCTCGGTGACGTCGCGCATGATCGCCGCGACCGCCTGCAAGTCACCGTCCTCGCCGCGCAACGGGACGATGGAGAACTGGATCGAGATTTGCGCTCCGTCCTTCCGGACTGCTGGAACAGATAGCAGATCGCCTGCGCCATACTTGGTTTGGCCGGTCCGCATGGTGGCCTCGTAGCCGTTCCAGTGTCGCTCACGCAGTCGCTCCGGCGTGATGATGTCCAATGACTGACCAAGCGCCTCACCCTCTGAAAAGCCGAATATTCGCTCCGCGCCCCCGTTCCAGACGCGGATGATGCCTTTACGGTCCGCGACCACCAACGCATCGGGTATTCCCTCGAACAACTTTCGCGCAATCTGCTCCCTGTCCATCGTTAGCCTCCGACTGCGGACCCACGCTCGGTGAGTATGACATCCATCGGGATATCGTGGGGTTGCGGATAGATTGTGGGTAGCTTCGCCGCGGCGAGACCCACGCCGATGCTGAAGGGTCGCGGCGACAGCGCCGCCAGGGTTCGATCGAAATACCCTCCACCATAGCCAAGGCGATAGCCTTCGCTGTCCCATCCCATGAGAGGTGCGAGAACGACGTCCGGCATCACCTCCGGAGCGTCCCGTGGCGGCACGGGAATGTTCCAGTGTCCGCGCTCCATCCGGGTCTCCGGAGTCCACAGGCGGAACACCAAGGGCGCCGCCCGCGTCTCCACCAGAGGCAGAGCGATGCTGCGGCCAGACGCCTGCATCTCGACCATCAAAGGTCGCAGGTCCGGCTCATCCTTGATC
The DNA here is from genome assembly GCF_010499845.1 of Salipiger sp. PrR007. Lineage (NCBI taxonomy): Bacteria > Pseudomonadati > Pseudomonadota > Alphaproteobacteria > Rhodobacterales > Roseobacteraceae > Salipiger > Salipiger sp. PrR007. The sequence goes on from NZ_JAAGOZ010000044.1 coordinate 15,356, forward strand.
GGCCAATAGAATGCGACGACTACGTCGCTCGGCCCGGCAGGGTGCTCCTCAAACAATCTCTCCAGGCCTGTCATCAGCGCTGCACTTGCTATTGTCCTCTGGGACGAGGAAAGCGTCCGACGCGCCTCGCGAAGCCGCTTGCGTTCAGCCGTGCGCCACCGGGCCACGTCGCGCGCTTGTTCGGGATCTACGGCCAAGGGGTCGAAATACCCAGGATCGACCTCTGCCGCCATGCAGGGCGGAGAGGCAAAGTTTCCCTCACTCTTGAAGCTGTTGGACTCATTGCCCATGTCCGAACTCCAAACTTCAGGTGTAGTCTTTTTCGCGGCAGGAGCCGTCTCTCCGCGCCGGGACTATTCACTTCTCTGGATAAGCGCCATAATAGGCACTGTAAATACCACTTCATGGATGGCAGATGCGCCTTACCTCCTGCACCGACTACGGACTCCGCATGCTGATGCGCCTCGCCAGCGCGCCGGACCGGGCTTTTTCCACGGCTGATCTCGCCGAGGAATTTCAGCTTTCCCGTAACCATCTCATCAAGATCATGCAGAGACTCGGCCGGGCCGGACTGGTGCAGACACGCCGTGGAGGCGGTGGCGGTGCAACCCTGGCCCACGCCCCCGAGGAAATCCGGTTGGGGGACGTGGTGCGAGTGTTGGAAGAGGGCCAAGCCCTTGTCGAGTGCTTTCAACCGAACAGCGGGGATTGCACGATCGACGGATGCTGTCGCCTAAAGACCCGGCTTCGGGTGGCCGAGATGGCCTTTATCGAGAACCTCAACCGTTCGACCCTTGCCGATGTTGCCCTCCCCGCACCGGAACCCGTCTGACGCGGCACCATGACGCCATGTTGGCGCACGTTAACTGAGACGGCGCGTTACACGCGCTTCCTTACCGCAGATCGGTCCGCTACTCGACGCGTCAGATCGGTTCCACGGTTTCGACCTTCATAACGTGGACAATGACAGTACTGCCGTCTTCTTTCTTTAGGGGCTCTTTTTGGTGTCTTGACATACCTAAGAGAGTTGCGCCGAGCAGAGATCCCACCGGAATACGGCCCGGCCGTTCTATTATGCTCATGGTCAAAATGCCTCTTTGTACTGAACCAGTACTTTCAGCATATGTAATGCGTTTCATAGGCAATGCGATTTGGTCGATGCCTTTGCCAACCGCTTTCCCGGCCTTTCGCATCTTGTAGCGCAGAATCCCTTCTACAAGACGCGGCATTTTCTGTGCCGCGGGGTCATCTCGGGAAAGTAGCCACTCGATGTCGGCGCGGTCAGAAGGCCGAAGGAAAAACTCGGCGTCGTTGACGTGCTTTTCTGGCGTGGTGTCGTAAGCAAAGCTATTTGGCACCCGCACATGTTGTGCGTTGGTCATGGTTATCTCCCAGGGGCTGATCTCAGCAGACCCGTTGTCTCTATCAGAATGTTCGAGAAAACCCCGGGTGGCCGTGAACGCGGTTACGCGCTCGCCGCCCGGGCAGGGAGGCGGTTCAGTAGCAGAAACCGGAAGAAGCTTTCGTTCGTAACCATGCATGTAAGCTATGCAACAAATGGATTCTGTCAACCGTCACGGGCGTGGTGCGGCGAAGTGACAAAACTATAGGATTTGGTCCTCACTGCTGCGCGACAATGAGGCCGTGGTCAGCGATCTCCTTTGGCGGGGCGTCATCCATGAGCCTCGTCCGCCTCTGCTGACGTCAGCGCCAGAAAGTCGCAGACGACGCCTTCCTCTTGATAAACTGACGCGGATTGCCGATATCTCAATCATGATCGTGTTCAGACTTCATAGGAGGTTCCTGCTCAACGCAGGAAACACACTGAACCGCCGGTAGCCCCGGGCGGGATCAGGCCGCTTGCCGGTCCGCGCCTCGGGGTCTTCTCGATCTCTTAACAGATCGATCGAAGTGACAAACGCGCCAACATGGCCGGAAGACCACGCCTGTGCGGGGTCGCCCAGAGGACGTGGTGCGTGCGTCTCGGTTCAGTTTCTTCGTCATGGAGCATGACATGTACCCCCACGTTTTTAAATCCAATACCCCTCACTTCCCTCCCGCTCGAACGGTCGCTCAGCGCAACCGAAAGCCCGGAGCGTTTCGACGTTGGTTCCGGACCGCATTCCACCACTGGCAACGCCGGAAAATGATCGAAACTCTTCGAGGCATGGATGATCGCCTGCTGCGCGATATCGGGATTGATCGCAGCGAAATCCCACGCGTCGTCGATGGTCTGACGGATCGCGAACTGAGCATGCGTCCAGTTTCTTCGGATGTGCAGGTCGATCCGCGGTGGCGCGGCGGCCGAACCGCATAGCCGGCCCTAGTCTCGAGAATGCGCACCACTGGACTGCAGTGGTGCGCAGCCTTCGCCGTGTAGTGGCTCCCTATGGAGCAATGGAAAGGAGTGACAAAATGATGATTTGCAAGGCAGATTTCGAAGAGCTGTTTCCGGAACTTTTCCGGCCAGGGATCATGGTGAGTTCGGTCGCTGAGCCGAGCGCCAAATGCCTGGCGCGTTGGGAAGACGATGGTGGTCGCACGACATCGGCAAACATCATCCCGCTGCCACACCGCAGGCCGATCCAGGAAGTTCGACGTAACTCAAACTTCGAGGCGCGCCGTCGGTGACCCCCTGTCATCGAAGTCCGCCTTGTGGATCTCGTAATCAATTCGCCTTCTTCACTTTCTCGGGCTTTGTGCATCCTAGTCAATTCCGGAACCGGCCCGGTCTCGAGGATTGACAGGGTGCTCCCAAAGACTAAGGTCTCCTCATGGTCACGGACGAAAACCTTTTCCGGTTTCTGCTTCTGAACCGCCCGGGTCCCCGGGCGGTCTGCGCATAAACGCGTCTGCGACCACCCGGGGCTTTCTCGCATCCTTGCATCTGAGAACGCGGGCTTCACCGCTCCGGGAGACACATCATGACCAATACCAGGATCACCCGCCTGCCTGCCGGCAGTGCCTTTCGATCACTCTTTGAACGCTCCGCTGTCGAGACAGGCTTTCTCCTCACTGTCGACGACCGGCTCGGTATCGAGCGCCTGCTCCGCCATCGCAGAACGAGGAATTCGCCAAACCCCCCTCTTCTGAATGGGCTGCTGCGCCACAAGCTGCGAATCTCGCGCGGAACTCTCGAGCCGGCTTCGCCTGATCTCGTCGTGGCCGGATCCCATGTCACCTACATGATCAGCGGTGAGGGCGCTCGCAGCGGCGTGCTTTCCATGAACCCCGCGCCGGTCCCGGGACATATCCTCGTTGCTTCATTGCTTGGAGCCACCCTGATCGGAATGCGAAAGCTGCAGAAGGTTCCGCTCCTGCGGGACGACGGTCAGATCGAAGTCGTCGTCGTACTGGATGTGCGTCCGTCGCCGGACCACGCCGCAGCCTGATGCTTTGATCCGTCCCTCGCGGGTCGGGGACTATGGGCACCCATAATTCACTCACACGACAAGTAGATTGAAAGGAAACTACGATGAACAAACAACGCTCCACCTCTCCCGGCATCGGTCGGCGGCCCAAGGTCGTCATAAGCGCTGACTGCCTGGGTAGGTTCGAGGCACTTGCCGAGGGCGCGATCCAGCGCAATCCGGACCTTGCTGACCGACTGCTCGGGGAAATCGGTCGGGCCCGTATCGTTCCGGCGGCGAAGCTCCCGCAGAACGTTGTGGCTATCGGGCGCGCGGTCACCTATCGCGACGAAACGACCGGCCAGGAAAAGACGGTAACGCCAGTCTTTCCGGAAGACGCCGACATTGCGCGCGGGCGGATCTCGATCCTGACACCGATCGGGGTTGCCCTGATAGGACTGGCAGAGGGCGCATCAATCCACTGGGACACTAGGGACGGAGAACGGCGGGTTCTGACCGTGCTCAACGTCGCATGCCAGGATGTCCCTGAAGGCCTGGAGGCACAATGAGCCCACATTCCCGGAGCCCTGCCGAAGCCCATGCTCTGCCCGGAAGGAGCCGCTCGATGCGCTGACGAAGCCACGATGCTCCTTCCGGGATATCGGCAATCGCCGCTTCGGCGCCTTTTTTCCCGTTGAAAGAGGATCTCATGCATCGTCACCGTCCGCATGCCTGCCCGTCCTGCAAGGCATCGCTTCCCCGCGCAGCCGCTCATCGTTGCCCCAACTGTCGGCACAATTTCGGGGGCGCTACCCCCATCATCCGAATTTCCTGTCGCGGTTGTGGCTCTGCCGTCGAGCGACATGCCGGCGCCGCGGTGACCTGCCTCCAGTGCCGGTCTCGTCGACCATCGCGGCACCAGCAACAGGGCTGCTGACATGAGACTTCTCTCACATCTCCGTCGACTGATTTGGCCTTCTATCCTGCTTCTTGTCGCCACCGGCCTGCTAATCTACGATCAGGATATTGAGCGGCGGGTCGGAATGTCTCTCCGCCTGCTTGGGGGGGTTGTCGGTTGTCTTGCTGCGGCCTGGCTCGGTAGCCGGCTTTTCGGCCTGTTCGCAGATCGCCAGAGACGCGACAAGCGTCCACACCCGCGCCTGTTTCGGGATCTCGTGGCGGTTCTGCTGTTCTTCGCCGCCATCGTGGCCTCTGCCGCGCTCTTGCTGGAACAAGGTCTCCTTGGCGCGCTTGCGGGATCGAGCTTGATACTCGCGGTGTTGGGTTTCGCGATCCGGAACGTCGTGGCCGACACGCTGTCTGGCATCGCACTGGGCGTTGAAGCACCCTACCGGATTGGGGACTGGGTCGATATCGAGCAGGTCGCACGAGGCAAGGTCATCGAGATCGGCTGGCGCACGACACGGCTCCTGACGCTGGACTCGACCTACATGATCCTGCCGAACAGCCAGATCGCGCGCCGACGCATCATCAACTACTCCGCCCCGAAACCGCAGTATCGCGCGCAGCTATCTCTGAAGCTTGCGCATGAGGTTCCCGTGGACGCCGCCAAGGAATTGATCCTTAAGGCGGTAGGCCAAGCGTGTCTGATTCAGATCGAACCGGCACCGGATGTCCGCGTCCAGGAACTGGGCAGCGACGGCAATTCCTATGCGGTCCGGTTCTGGCTGTCGCGCTTCGAACGAGACGTCGATTGCCGGGACGAGTTGCTGTCTCTGATCGATCGCGCGCTGCGACAAGCGAAAGTCCCGACCCCACGAATGCAGATCGAGCTGAATCGTCCTCACGGGAAAGCTATGCTTCCCGTCGATCATGAAACGGAGGTCGCACGGATATTCGCAGCGCCTTCCAAGACAGAGCGCATCGAGGCGTGAGGAGCGGCTGACAACTTGGAGAGAAGTCCGATGAGAAACGGCCATGGCGGCCAGCACGTGGTCCTTTCCAGCTGCTCGGGGGGCGGGAAGTCGACGTTGCTGGCCGAACTCGCGCCCAGAGGCTTCGAAACTGTCGAGGAGCCCGGCAGGAAGATCGTGTCGCGTGAGTTGAATGGTGCAGGCGTGGTACTTCCCTAGGTCGATCTCGAAGCCTTCGCAAGGGACGCCATCGACATGGCGACCGGTGTGCAGCGACACCGCTGGTGAAACAGCGCGACATTGCAGGTGGTGATTTTGGGGGAAGCGGAAGCCGGGCGTAGCC
>NZ_JAAGOZ010000045.1:0-20286 GCF_010499845.1 Salipiger sp. PrR007
GCCCGGTGGCCTTGATCTCGACAAGCACCTCGCCGGCCTTTGGCCCGTCGAGTTCCACGTCCATGATTTCGAGTGGTTTTCCGGCCTCGAGAGCCACGGCTGCACGGGTTCGCATGTCGATGTTCCTTCTGGAGTGTCCAAGGGATCGGTGCGCGGCCGCCCTGTACGGAGGGACCGCATCCGGGGATATGAAAAACAGCGAGAACGGCGATGCGCTCGGGGGCGCCTCACCTTTCCGATGCGACAGAAGTCCTATATCTCCCGCCCCGGAGCAATCCGGATGTTCGGACTTTTCCGGACAACTCACCCCCAGATCGCGCAAACCACCGGTGTCACGAACGGAGCCCCGCATGCCTGACCGCTGCCCCAGCGCACCGGAAACCGCGATCATCACGTCGCGCAAGGTGCACATCGTAATCTACCCCGGCTTCAAATGCATGGAGGCGGTCGGGCCGGTGAACGTTTTCACTGCCGCCAACCGATATCTCGCGACAGCCGCGCACCCGGCGCGCTACGACGTCGAACTGGTCGCTCCGACCTCGGGTCCGGTGCAGTCCGAGAGTTTCCTGACGCTGACCGCGCAGCGCGCACTCGAGGGCTGCATCCCGGAGGACACCGTGATGATCGCCGGGGCGCTGGAGATCGAGGAGGCGCTGCGCGGCAACCCGCAAATCGTCGACTGGTGCCGCCGCAATGCCGCGCGCGCCACGCGCTTCGCCTCGCTCTGCACTGGCACTTTCTTTCTTGCAGAGGCCGGGCTTCTGGACGGGCGCCGCGCCACAACGCACTGGAGCGTCGCCGCAAGGCTGCAGCAGGACTACCCCGACGTGCGGGTCGAGGCCGACGCGATCTTCCTGCGCGAGGACAACCTCTATACCTCGGCGGGCGTTACCGCCGCCATCGACCTCGCGCTGGCCTTCGTCGAACAGGATTTCGGCCGCGATCTCGCGCTGTCGGTGGCGCGCGACATGGTGATCTATCTCAAGCGCCCCGGCGGCCAGTCGCAGTTTAGCGCGGTGCTGACCGGCCAGACCCAGGTCCGCTCGGGCATCGCCGACATCAGGACCTGGATCCACGCCAACCTCGAGCGCAAGCTGCAGACCGGCGATCTGGCGCGTCGCGCGGGGATGAGCGAGCGCAACTTCGTGCGCCAGTTCACCAAGGACGTCGGGCAGAACCCCTCGGATTACGTGATGAACGCCCGCTGCGAGCGCGCCACGACCCTGCTGCTCGAGACGGGACTGCCGGTGAAGACCATCGCGCACCGGGTCGGCTTTTCCTCGGATGACCAGATGCGCAAGGTGTTCAACCGCAAGTTCTCTCTGACCCCGCGCGAGTACCGGGAGCGGTTCTCGACCGCCGCCTAGATCGGGGTGCCGATTGCGCAGCGCGGGCCGTATAAGGGCAGCGTCATGAGCCGCGCGCGCTAAGTACGCAGGTCGGCGCCGCACTCGGCCACCAGCTTCAGGGCCAACGAAGGGCCGAGGCCATGGATCGGCCTCAGGGCGGGTCCCAACACGTAGTGGAGGGCCGCTCGGACATCGAAGGCCGCTGCGTTGAGCTGCCGGCCTCCGATAGCGGGCTTCGGCAGCGGGTTCCAGCCTGCAGTCGCACCCCTCGATCTTGCCTTTGTAGAAGTCTCGAGGGGCTGCGCCAGGGCGAAGACGTGCTCCGCCCGGTCATTGCCGATGAGCGCGGCACGGATCGGCTCCGGCGAGGACTTGCATCGCACGTCTCGGTCGCCGGCCGGGCGATCGGGGTCACGTTCTCCCGAGACAATCGCACGGATGATCTTCATGCCTGTCGCGCGGTGATGTCGGAGACGACGTGATGCAGTTGCAGGTTCATCAGCGCCTTCTGCATATGTTGGATATGGGCCATTGCATACTCTGTCAGCCGCTCCCGCTGCCGCATGTCGGCGCGCAGCGTCGGGACCTCCGCATCAGGGCGGACGCTGCCTCGTAGCAGTCCGTAGGACTGAAGCTGGCGCAGCCAGCTCGCATCGCCTGCGTGCGACTTCCGGCCCGGCACGTTCTTGGCATAGCGGGCGTTCACCTGGCTCCCCTTGAAGCCTCGGGCCTTGAGGAATTCGAACGCCGAGATCCAGCAGACGCCTGTCGCCCCCATCGCCACGCCGGTTGTACCTCGGTCCGCAAACCATTCGGCCAAGGCCTGCAGGTTCTGGGTGAATGTGCCGAAGGCGCGCACCGGCGGGTTGCGACCCGGGACGTTTGTTAGGATGTCACGTATCGTGCCATCGTCGGTCCTGATGTCATCAACCACAAGACCAGCCGGGACCAAACCTCTTAAATCCTAACGCCGCATCCTGCACATCCTTCTGATATTACGTCAGAAGAAGTAGGTGCCTCCGTGATCGGCGCGCATCAAAAGTGAGCCAGAGCCAATTTTGCATGCCGGTTCACAACCAGCGTCCCGGCAGAGCGTAGCGATCGGCCCGTCCGAGCCTAGTTGCAGCGCCAATTTCTCGCGGCGCGCGTTTGCAGCGAAGCCGCTGCCGCAAAGAAGTAGAAATTTACGGGGCGCCGCAGCCAAGACCTCGCACATTCATGCTGGGCACAGCGACAATCGAAGCTTCAAGGACCGGACCGCGGACAGTCCGGCCGCTCGCCACTCCGCGATCTGCGGTCCGGCCAGCAAGAGCCTCAACGGCTGCATCCGTTGGCCCGAGTTGCGACTTGCGGAGATGCGACCCACCGAGCTTGTCCGCGCCTCGTACCTTGGGCGGCGCGCAGGAGACCGACTTCGAGCCCGAACTTGTCGTCGCCGCGAGCGCTGTCCTCCGATGATTTATTGTGGCGAGGGAACTAGGCCTTTCGGCACAGCCAAATGATAACCGGGGCCGCGGCAGGGCGGTTGCCCTGACCGCCGCGGCCCGGATGTGACGCTACTGCAATTCCACGGTCACCTGCTTGATCGTGCCGGTGAACGCAAAGGGCGCCTCCTCCCGATAGTTCGGAGTGACCGTCGATCCGAGGTCCATTCCGATGTCCAGCGTCTCGGTTGCGGAATAGCGGGCCGGAACGGTCTTCTCGACATCTCCGCTTGCGACCTCGGCACCATCCACAAGCAGCGTCGCAGTGCCGCCCGTGACCTCCTTCCCGGCCTCGAAAGGAAGCTGTTCGTAGACCATCGTCACGGTGTGTTCGCCCGGCTCCAGCGCTGCCTCTCCTGCGACCCGGTAGACCTCCTTGCCGAAAAAGTTGAACTCGTAGACCGGCACCCCGTCCTCGAGATACAGCGTGTATCCCGCCGACGACCCACCGTTCGCGATCATCACGCCACTTGCGCCTTCCTCGGGCACCTCGATCTCGGCGGTGATCGTATGAGAGCGCTGATAGGCCGGAGCCGCGCTGCCTTCGGGTATGCGAACCGTGCCCGGCGCATAGGTGAAGACGTCGCGACCACGGGTCACGGACGGGCGTTCGGGGTTCCTGGCACGCTCGGCGAAGCGGTCGTCAAGCGGGTAGACCTGGAACTTTTGGGCTTCTTCGTCGAACATCGCCTGAAGCTCGGCGAGCTTCTCGGGGTTCTCTGCGGCGACGTCATGTGCCTGCGAGAAGTCTTCCTCGATGTTGTAGAGCTCCCAGGTGCTGTCGTCGAAACCCACCGAGCCGGTCAGCACCCAAGGCGCGCCGTGAAAAGACGCCGCAACCCAGCCGTCATGGTAGAGCGCGCGATGCCCTCCGGTCTCGAAATACTGCGTGTGCCGTGTCCCAGCAGCTTCGGCATCGGCAAAGCTGTACTCCATGCTCACGCCTGCCATGGGGATCTGTTCGACCCCATTAACCACCTTAGGTTCCGGAATGCCCACCGCTTCGAGGATCGTCGGGGCGATGTCCACGACGTGATGGAACTGCGTCCGGATGCCACCGGTGTCGGTGATCTGCGCGGGCCAGCTGACGACCATGCCGTTGCGGGTTCCGCCAAAATGCGACGGCACGCGCTTCATCCACTGGAACGGCGAAGAGCCGGCCCAGGCCCAACCGACAGGGTAGTGGTTTTCATGCAGCGGCCCGCCGATCTCGTCTATCACGGGCAGCTGCGCCTCGACCGTGTCGGGAACGCCGTTCTGGGTCATCATGTTGTTCAGCGTCCCGGTGACGCTGCCCTCGGCGCTTGGCCCATTGTCGCCTGCCACAAGGATGATCAGCGTATTATCGGCCTCGGGCAAGGCGTGGACCTTATCGATCAGGCGGCCGATTTCATGGTCTGTCTGCGCCAGGAACCCGGCAAACACCTCTTGGTGTCTGCTGAAGAGCCGCTGGGCATCGGCGTCGAGAGAGTCCCAGGCCTCGATTTCCTCCGGCCGCGGCGTGAGGTCGGTGTTTTCGGGGACAACGCCGATGTCTTTCTGCCGGGCGAGCGTCTCTTCGCGGACCTTGTCCCAGCCCTGATCGAACTGGCCCGAGAACTTGTCGATCCATTCTTCGCTGACGTGCAGCGGGGCATGCACCGCGCCCGGAGCGAAATAGATGAAATAGGGCTTGTCAGGCGCGACGGATTGCTGGCGATCGAGCCAAGCGACCGCATCGTCCACCAGGTCGACGTTGAGGTTGTAGCCTTCCTCCGGGGTGGTCTCCGGCTCCACCGGGATCGTGTTCCGGAAGAGCTGAGGGTCCCATTGGCTCGTCTCGCCGCCCTGGAAGCCGTACCAGTATTCAAATCCGAGCCCGGTCGGCCAGTGATCGAACGGCCCCAACGGAGAGGTTTCCCAATCCGGCGTGTTGTGCCATTTGCCGAAGGCGGCGGTCGAGTAGCCATGATCCTTGAGGATCTCTGCGATGGTCGCTGTCGAGCGCGGCCAGATGCTGTCGTAGCCGGGATAGCCGGTGGACAGCTCGGTGATCGTGCCAAAGCCGCTTTGATGGTGGTTGCGCCCGGTCAGCAGGGCCGCCCGTGTCGGCGAACAGATCGCGGTGGTGTGGAACCGCGTGAAACGCAGGCCGTCTTCTGCGAGGGCATCCATCGCCGGGGTCGGAACCGGCCCCCCCGAATGTGCCGGGCTGGCCAAACCCGAGGTCGTCGATGAGAACGACAACGACGTTGGGCGCGCCTTCGGGCGGCGTTACAGGTTGGGGATAGTCCTGGGTCGAGCCCTCGAAGGTTTCCGTGATGACCCCTTCGAAAGGGGCCGGCGGCAGCGGCAGGACCGAGCCGTCCCGCGGCGCGTCTTGCGCGCTGGCCGTTGAGGCCGACGTGATGAACAGGAGGACAGCGCCTCCTCGAAGCGCACGCTTGACGTGAAATAGCCGGGTCATCGACTTCCCTCTACAATCATTGAATCAATTTGACGCTAGGTTAACACACAATTCATGCGTGCGAAGGTGCGACTTGCATCCGCGCCTTTTGGAGCAGAGCTGCGCTCGCCGAACCTGGTGCAATTGTCGGAGGAGGCTCTAAAAGGCCAGGTAAACGGGCTCAATTCTGCGCCCCTCCCACGGTGTGACGCAGGGGCAATGAACGGCAGGAAGGTCGAGATTTTTTGGAATAAGGCGGCTTGCTTGGCGGGCTGTGGGCAACCTCACTTCCTGCATGTCCAGGAGGGCCCGTTCGATGATGGGCAAGAGATCGGCGGCGCGGGGCGACCTGTTCTACAATCTCTCGCTTGAGACCCACATCCCAGCTGATCACCTATTGCGCTCCATCGACCGGATCGTCTCGCTCGACGATATTCGGCAGTAGCTGGCCCCGGTCTACAGTTCCAGTGCCCGACCTTCGATCGACCCGGAGCTAATGATCCGCATGCTGCTGGTCGGCTATTGCTTCGGGAGATGCGTCCTCAAGCAGCGCTGCACCGTCTTGTCGCCATCCAGCGTCGGCCGCTTGATCGGCGCCGTTCGCCGGTAGCCAGGTGGCACCGAGACGTCCAAGGTTGTGTCGACCGTATCACGAGAGATGTTGAAACGGGCTGCTGCCGCCCCCTCATTGTCCGAAATCAGCTCTCGCGCCAAGCTGGTCTCCATCGCAGAGACCAGCTCGAACTGCGCGCGCGCCGCAATGTGTCTGCCTTTCTTCAACACGATCTAGCGGATCGAAGGTGCTCTCGCGCCCTCAGCCAAAGGCCAGCTTTTCATCGCAGGGCCACCAGCGCCGAAACCGACGCCGCTCAGGCTGGCGGATGCAGTCCGAAGGCGCGTTCTAGCACTTCGCCGGCTTCCAGACACAGGTCTTCGCGCCAGGGCGGTGCAACCAGTTGCACACCCGAGGGCACGCCTGTCTCAAGTCCGGAGCAAACCGACAGCGCCGGGAGGCCGAGCAGCGGGATTCCGATCTGAGGCACCTGAGCTTCCCAGAGGCGCGCAATGGCCTCAGGACCATTGAGGTCTTCGTCTTGGGCAAAGGGCAGTTCGGCCGAGACCGGCATCAGCACCAAGGGGTAATCGACAAGGAAGGCTCGCCACGCACGGATCAGCCGCGCGCGGCGGCTGAACAGCGCGCTGAACTTCGCGAGATCGATCCCCTGCGCCCGCTCCTCGTAGAAGCTCAGCAGCGCGATGGCACCCGGATCACCCTCGAGCTTCGCCGCCGCCAGCTTTTCGGAGTGCGCGTCCGAGAGCCAAAGGTCGATTTGCAGCTCGACCGCTTCGCGGATGTCGGGCACCTGCGTCGGCTCCTCGACGTGCCAGCCCGCCTTGCGCAGGATCTCAGCGGCGCGATCGAGGTCGGCAAGGATGCGCGGGTCGGTGTCGATGCCGCCCGGGCGCTTCATCAGCGCGACACGCGACGCGACGGCAGGGCCGGTGAGCGGCACCGGCGCGCTCCAGGGATCGTCGGGCGCATAGCCCGACATGCCCTCGAGCCCCAGCCGCAGGTCGTCGACCCGGCGCGCCAGCGGGCCGGCCACCGCCATGAGCTGCGGGCCGATGGCGCGGTCCGGCCCGGAGTGGTTGAAAGCCGGCACCCTTCCCGGCGTCGGGCGCAGACCCTGCACGCCGCAAGCATAGGCCGGGTAGCGGATCGAGCCGGCGATGTCGGTGCCATGGGCGATATGCCCCAGCCCCGCCGCCGTCGCCGCCCCTGCTCCGCCCGACGAGCCGCCGGGGGTCAGAGCGGAGTTGTGCGGGTTGCTGGTGGTGCCGTGCAACTTGTTGGAGCTGAACCAGCGGTAGGAGAAGGCCGGGCAATTTGTCCGCCCGACGACGATGGCCCCCTGCGCGCGCATGTTGCGCAGGAAGGGGCTGTCCTCGGTGGCAATGAGATCCTTGGCGAGCGTCGTGCCGTTGGTCGTGGCATAGCCCTTCTGGTCGGCGATCACCTTGACCGTCACCGGCACGCCGGCCAGCGCGCCGCCGTCCTCGCCCGCCGCGATGCGGGCATCAAGCGCCTCGGCGTCGCGCATTGCCTCCTCGCCGGTGTCCTGCACGATGGCATTGATCGCGGGGTTCAGCCGCGCCACCCGGTCGAGCGTGGCGCGGGTCACCTCTGCGGCCTTGAGCGAACCGGCACGAACGCGGGCGGCCAGCGCGCGGGCGGTGAGATCGTTGAGGTCTGTCATGATGCGGGGTCCGAAGTCAGAGAGAGGACAGTCGTTCGCGGATCGCCCGCACGACGAAGCGGCGTTCGGGGATGCTGGCGACATGCGGGGTGACGAGCACCTTCGGATGCGTCCAGAGCGGGTGGCCCTGCGGCAGCGGCTCGGTGTCGAAGACATCCATCGAGGCCCCCGACAGGTGCCCCCTGTCGAGCTGGGCAATCAGGTCGTCCTCCACGACCTGCCCGCCGCGCCCCATCTGCACCAGCGCCGCGCCCTGCGGCAGCTTCGACAGGAAGCCCGCGTCGATCAGCCCGCGCGTGGCATCGGTGAGGGGCAGCACGTTCACCAAGATGTCGCTCCGGGCAAGAAACGCGTCGAGCCCCTCTCCGTGAAAGTGCTCCACGCCCGGCTCTGCCGGTTCAGGCGCGCGGCGCGAATAACCCGCCACCGGATACCCGAGCCCAACCAAGCCCTTGGCGATCGCGCGGCCCATGTGACCGAACCCCAGAACCCCCACGCGGCGGTAGGCCGGCGAGAGCCCGATGACCCTGCGCGCCCACGCGCCGCGCGCCTGCTGGGCGACGTAGCGGCCCATGTCGCGGTGATGCCAGAGCACGTGGAAGGCCGCAAAACCCGCCATCTGCAGCGCCTGGTCCGCATCCTCGACGCGGTAGACCGGCACATGCGCGGGACGCGACGGGCAGGCCATGATCGCATCGGTCCCGGCGCCTGCCGAGAAGATCGCCTTGAGCCCCGTCATTCCCTCGAAGAGATCGTCGGGCGGGATGAAGGTGAAGACGAAATCCACCTGTGCCGGATCTGAGACATCCTCGCGCTGCAAGACGGTCAGCTCGGGCGCATCCTCGGCGAAGACCCCGCTGAAGTGCGGCCAGAGATCGACACCGCCGGTCGTCGTGATGACGCCCCTCATGCGGCGCCTGCCTTTGCCCAATCTGCGCCCGGAACGGCGGCCAGGAGCTGCCGCGTGTAGTCCTGTTGCGGGTTCAGGAAAATGTCGTGCACGGTTCCGATCTCCACGAGTTTACCCTTCTGCATCACGGCGATCCTGTCGCAGAGCTGCGCCGCCACCCGCAGATCGTGGGTGATGAAGAGGATCGACAACTCGAAACGCTCGCGCAGATCGCGCAGAAGGTCCAGAACCTGCGCCTGAATGGAGACGTCCAACGCCGAAACCGCTTCGTCCGCGATGATCAGCTCGGGATCCATGGCGAGCGCGCGGGCGATGCCGATACGTTGGCGCTGGCCGCCGGAGAATTCATGTGGGAAGCGGCTGGCGGCATCGGCGCCGAGACCGACAATCTCTAGAAGTTCCCGCGCGCGGGCCCGCGCTTGCGCTTTCGGCACGCCCTTGGTGATCGGCCCGTCGGTGAGTGCGCCCATGATGCGCTGGCGCGGGTTGAGCGAGGCATAGGGGTCCTGGAACACCATCTGCACCTTGTGGCGCTGCTTGCGCAGCTCTTCCTCGGAGAGCGCCGCCAGATCGGTGCCGCCGACCAGAACCTGCCCGCCGTCGGGCGTCACCAACCGCACCGCGGTGCGGCCCAGCGTCGACTTGCCCGAGCCGCTCTCGCCCACCAGTCCCAGCACCTCGCCGCGCCCGACGGTGAGCGAGACGTCATCCACCGCGCGCACCTCGCGCACCGGGCGGAACATGCCGCCGCCAGTACGGTAGACCTTGCGCAGCCCCTTGATCTCCAGCGCCGGCACCTCGCGTGGCGCACGGGCGGGCGGCAGCTTCCCGGTGGGGATCGCATCGAGCAGGCGGCGGGTGTACTCGTGCTGCGGGTCGGTGAGCACCGAGGCCGCGCTGCCGCGCTCAACCACCCTGCCCTCGCGCATGACGATCACCTGATCGGCGATCTCTGCCACCACGCCGAAGTCGTGGGTGATGAACATCACCGCCATTCCGCGCTTGTCGCGCAGGTCGAGGATCAGCTTCAGGATCTGCGCCTGCGTCGTCACGTCGAGCGCCGTCGTCGGCTCGTCGGCAATCAGCAGCTTCGGCTCCAGCGCCAGCGCCATGGCGATCATTGCCCGCTGACGCTGCCCGCCGGAGAGCTGGAAGGGATAGGCGCGGATGATCTTCTCGGGATCCGGCAGGCCAACCTCGCGAATGAGGTTCAGCGCCTTCTCGCGCCGCTCCTGCTGGGAAAAGCGGTCATGGGCGGCGAAGACCTCGGCGATCTGCTCGCCGATGCGCATCAGCGGATTGAGCGCGGTCATCGGCTCCTGAAAGATCATCGCGATGCGCGCCCCGCGCAGCGCCTGCTTCTCGGGCTCGGGCAGGCGCAGGATGTCGCGCGCTTCGAACATGGCGCGGCCGGCTTTCACGCTCACGCCCGGCGGCAGCAGCCCCATCAGCGCATTCGCGGTCATCGACTTTCCCGAGCCACTTTCGCCGACCACGCAATGGATCTCGCCTTTCTCGATGCTCATCGACATGTCCTCGACAGCGAAGGCGCGATCGGCCCCCTGCGGCAATCCGATGCTGAGATGCTCGATGGACAGAGTGCTCATGCCTTGCCCTTCCGGCTGAGATGGGGGTTTAGGGCGTCGTTCAGCCCCTCGCCGATGAGGTTCAGCGCCAGCACCGTGATCACGATGGCGATGCCCGGGAAGAAGCTCAGCCACCAGGCGCTGCGGATCACCGTGCGCGCCGCGCCGATCATGTAGCCCCAGCTCATCGCGTTGGGATCGCCAAGGCCGAGGAACGACAGCGAGCTTTCCAGCAGGATCGCCGTGGCGACCATTAGCGAGGCCATGACGATGATCGGCGAGACGGTGTTGGGCAGCACCTGCGTCAGCAGGATGCGCGGCCGCGACAGGCCCGCAAGCCGTGCGGCATCGACGAACTCGCGCTTGCGCACCGACATGACCTCGGCCCGTACCAGCCGCGCCACCGGCGGCCAAGAGACGATGGCGATGGCGATGGTGATCGAGGCCAGCGTCGGCTCGAAGATCGCCACCAGCACGATGGCCAGCGCGAAGTTGGGGATGGTCTGGAAGAACTCGGTGAAGCGCATCGCCCCTTCGTCCACCCAGTTGCCGTAAAACCCCGCGAGCGCCCCCAGCGGCACGCCGATCAGCAGCGCCACCAAAGTCGAGACGAGCCCGACCAACAGCGACACCCGCGCGCCGTAGGCCAGCTGCGAGGCGACGTCACGGCCGAGCGTGTCGGTGCCCAGCGGCAGCCCGTCCATGGTAAAGGGCGTCAGGAACGGACGCTGCACCATCTGCCACGGCGTGTGCGCAAAGATCAGCGGCGCGAAGATGGCGATCCCGATCACCGCCAGCAGCAGCACCACGCCGACCATTGCCCCGATATTGGAGGAAAAGCGTTTCCACATGGCTCAGACCCTCCTCATGCCTTCGCGCCGATGCGCGGATCGACCAGCCGGTAGACGATGTCGGTGACGATATTGAACAGGATCACCATGGCCGCCGAGACGAGGAAGACCCCGAGGATGGTGTTGTAGTCGCGCGCCGCGAGGCTCTCGAACATCAGCCGCCCGATGCCGGGCCAGGCAAAGACCGTCTCGGTCAGCACCGCGCCGCCCACCAGTTGCCCCGCCTGCAGGCCCGCAAGCGTGACCACCGGCAGGATCGCGTTGCGCAGAATGTGGCGGCGGCGGATGGCGGGGCCCGACAGGCCCTTGGCCTTGGCTGTCTTGACGAAGTCGAGCTGGCTCACCTCCAGCATCGAAGCGCGGGTCATCCGCATGTAGACCGCCATGAAGAAGAGCCCGAGAGTCAGCGCCGGCAGCACGAGGTGCTTGGCGATGTCGAAGGCACGCGCCAATCCGGTGTAGCCTGCGCCCACCGTCTCGTAGCCGAAACCGGGCAGCCAGCCGAGCCAGACCGAGAACACCAGCACCGCCATCAGCGCGGCCCAGTAGAGCGGCGTGGCGTAGAACAGCAGCGCCAGCGTGGTCAGCAGGCTGTCCGAGGCTTTGCCCACCCGCGCCGAGGCGGCGACGCCAAAGGCGATGCCCAGCACCAGCGAGATCACGAAGGCGGTCAACGTCAGCAGCAGTGTCGCGGGGAGCCGCTCGGCGATGAGCTGCGCGACGGGCGCGCCCTGCCGGAAGGAATAGCCGAGATCCAGCGTCAGCACGCTGCCGACGTATTTGCCCAGCTGCACGTAGAACGGCTGGTCGAGACCGAAGCGCTCGCGCAACTGTTCGATCATCTGCTCGTCGGCGGCCCCCGCCTCGCCCGCCAGCACCACCGCCGGGTCGCCCGGCGCCGCATGCAGCAGGCAGAAGTTCAGGACCGCGATGGCCAAGAGTGTCAGGAACGCCTTGAACGCCCGTGACAGGATTACGGTGAGTATGGTCATAGGCCCCCGGACGTCCCGTTGGTTCCTGTCCTCCGCCGGAGGACGGCTCAGGGGCGGGCCGGCACCGGCCCGCCCCGTGGCTGTGACTTATTCTTCGACCCAGGCGTCGCGCAGACCGTCGTTCACCCCGATGGCGGTGGTCACCAGGTCGTTGACGTTGCACCGATAGATGGTCGGGAACTCCAGTTCCTGAAGCCAGGCCACGGGCACGTCGTCGACGATCTCCTTCTGGATCTCGGCATAGGCGGCAGCACGGTCCTCGGTGTTCACCATTCCCGCGGCTGCGGACCACTTGGCGTCGAGCTCGGGGTTCTCGTAGCCCTCGACGTTGTTCCAGGGGCTGCCCTTGCTGATCTGGCTCGCCACGTAGTTGCGCGACACACCCAGCGCCGGGTCGCCATATTGGTAGAGGTAGGTGAAGGCGAGATCGTAGTCCCACTGCGAGGTCTTCTCGTTCCAGCCCGCGACGTCGCTGCTGTCGATTTCGGCGTTGATGCCGACCTCCGAGAGGTTCTGCCGCACCGCCTCAGCCCAGCGTTGCCAGGTCTCGCCGTAGGGCAGCGGCAGGATGCGTACGGCCTCGCCGTCATAGCCCATCTCGGCCAGCAGTTCCTTGGCCTTGTCGGGATTGTAGTCGTAGTGGGTGACATCATCGCTGTAGAAATTGGTCGAAGAGGCGACCGGTCCGGTCGCGACCTTGCCGAAGCCGTTCCACACCACGTCTTTTACGAAGTCGCGGTCCATGGCGTACATGACCGCCTGGCGGAAGCGCACGTCGGCGGTGGGCCCCTGACGGTTGTTCAGCCACATCCACGAGAGCGGCGCGAAGAATTCCCAGCCTGCGCCGGTGGAACAGACGCCCTCCATCTCGGTCAACCGCGGCACATCCCAGTTCTCGACCGAGCCGCCGGGCAGCACGTCCACCTCGCCGGTCTCGAAGGCCACGGCACGGGCGGCAGCATCGGGGATCACGCGGTAATAGACCTCGTCGAGGTAGGGCTTGCCGTCGAGGTAGTAGTCCTCATTCTTCACCAGGTGGATGTAGCTGCCCTTCTCCCATTTCTCGAACTTGAACGGGCCGGTGCCGATGGGCGTCGCGTTCATCTCGTTGGTCGCGTAGTCGGTGCCCTCGTAGATGTGCTTGGGAACGATCGGCATGGTGCCTGCCTCGAAGGCGTTGATGAACGGGCCAAAGGGCTCCTTGAGCTGGAACACCACCGTCGTGTCGTCGGGCGCGGTGATGCTCTCGACATAGGCCAGCGAGGCTCGCAGGCGGGCGTGTGTCTCGCGCAGGAAGACGTCGGCCGAGAAGACCACGTCATCGGCGGTGAAGGGCTCACCGTCGTGCCAGGTCACCCCGTCCTGAAGTTGGAAGGTGTAGGTCAACCCATCGTCCGAGATCTCCCAGCTCTTGGCGAGGCTGGGTTGCGGCTCGAGGTCGGCGTTGTAGCGCAGCAGGCTCTCGTAGATGTCGCCCGCCACCAACTGGGTGGGGCCATTCTGCACGAGGCCCATCATCAGCCCCGGCGGTTCGGGCTGCACGACGATGTCGAGGCGGCCACCCTCCTGCTGCGCGGCAAGCGGCGCGGCAAGGGTGGCGGCGATCAGGAAAGTGGTCGCTCTAAGTGTTTTCATGGGGTCCCTGTTGGTTCTGTTTGACTGCTTTTCTTCGAAAGTCAGGCCCCGGAAACTGACCGGGGCGGGCAGAGGCTCAGCCCCGGTAATCAGGGGCGTGAGCGTCGAGCCGGCGCAGATGCGCGGCCCATTCGGGGTCGGGTTTGCCGCGAAGCTCGACCGAGTCATAGGCGTGCTGGTATTGCCGCGCCGTGTGCTCGGCGACCGCCTCGGGCAGCACGTCGGCGGTCAGCCCCATACCGAGCGCTGCCACCTGCGCCTTGCACGATCGCTCGAGGTTGAGCGCCAGTTTCACCGCCTCGGAGACCGAGCGGCCCAGCAGCAGGGTGCCATGATTGCGCAACAGCATGACCTGCCTGTCGCCGAGGTCCGCAACGATGCGCTCGCGCTCCGCAAGATCGAGCGCAATGCCCTCGTAGGCGTGGTAGGCGATGCGCCCGTGGAACTGCGCCGACCATTGGTTGAGGCTGAGCAGCCCCTCCTTCACCGACGACACGGCCACCCCCGCGACGGTGTGGGTGTGCAGCACGCACAGCGCGTCATGCCGCGCCATATGCACGGCCGAGTGGATGGTGAACCCCGCGGCATTGACGCCCGCGCCAAAGGGATCGTCGATCACCGCGCCGGTCTCGTCCACCGTCACGAGGTTTGCCGCCGTCACCTCGTCGAACCGCAGGCCGAAAGGGTTCAACAGGAATCGCTTTTCGCCTTCTGGGCCGTCGGGCAGGCGCGCCGAGATATGGGTGTAGATGCCGTCATCCATCCCTTCGAGGGCGATCAGCCGGTACGCGGCGGCAAGGTCGCGGCGGAGGGTCTGGACTGTGGACGTCGGCGCGCCATCTGGCATTCGGCTCTCCTCTGGTAGGCTCGCCGCGGGGCGAGCACCGTGCACATTCTTACCTCATGGTAAGGGCAGCCCCCCTGCCCCGGTCAAGGGAATTGTCGACAATCGTCAAAACCGCATTTACCCTTGGGGGAAATTCAGGCGCATGACGGCATGGCGAGACCCCCACAGCAGACCGGCTTCCAACCCCTTGACCGCGAGGGGCTCGTGCAGCGCGTTGCCACGCTGCTGAGCAAGGCCATCGTCACTGGCCAGCTCGCCCCCGGTGCGCGGCTCTCGGAATCGGTGGTCGCGCGCGAACTGGGCGTGAGCCGCGCCCCGGTGCGCGAGGCGGCGCGGCTGCTCGAGAACTCGGGGCTGGTGACCTACCACGCCAATCGCGGCTTTTTCGTGCGCGAGACCTCGGCCGAGGCGTTGAACGACCTTTACGAGCTGCGCATGGTGATCGAGATCGCCGCCGCGCAGCGGGTGCTTCGGAACGGGCTGACCGACACGATCGACCGGCTCGCCGCGCAGATCGACACGCTGCACGAGGTTGCCGCTGCCGGCGCCGACATGCTTACCCAAGTCGAGGCGGACATGGAGTTCCATCGCCTGCTCTGCGCCGGCAGCGGCAACCCCAAGTTCCTGCATGTCTTCGATCAGATCGCCGCCGAAACCGAGTTCTCGATCATGGTGATCGGCCGGCTCTACGACGATCCGCACAAGATCGCAGAAACCCACGAGCCGATCGTCACTGCCCTGCGCCGCGGTGACGAGGTCGCGACGCGCGAGGCCATAAGGTATCACATCGGCGTCGCACAAGACCTGGTGACGCGCCAGTTCCGAGACATCGAGGCCGGAACCACGGAGGGCTGAACGCCCGTCCGGCCCAAGACCCCGTGAGGGCCTACGGCAAGGCAAATCCGGCGCGACTGGCTGACACGGGTCGACCGAGCACTGTCCGGAAAAGCCGCGATGTCGGCTTTGAGCCGGCTCTGCCGTCATTCGAGGGACAGAGATGCTGCGTGATGCGCGAATGGCCGCCATGATGAAACCGTAGGACAACGCTTGACCCTTGGGCGAAGGCCCGCAATAGGCCGCCCTCGCCAGATGGCCGCCTCGCCTGGGTGATGGGGGCGCCGTGCTGCCGCAAGCCCGCTCCGAGCCCTTATCAACTTGCGCGTGGAGCGAAAAGGATCACTGCGGCGCCAATCAGGCACAGGCTGGCACCAGCGATGTCCCATAGGTCTGGCCGCTGTCCTTCAGCGCTCCACATCCAGAACAGCGACGCGGCGATGTAGACGCCTCCGTAGGCTGCAAAGGCTCTGCCGGCAAAACCTGCCTCGACCGGTGCCAGCAACCAGCCGAACGCTGCAAGGCTCGCAATCCCTGGCAGCAGCCAGAAGATCGACGCGCCCCGCCACCAGACCCAGATTGCAAAGCAGCCGGCGACCTCGGCCAGGGCCGCGAGCGGATAGATCAACACGTTCGGCATCAGCAGCCGGGCCGGTCGTGATCAGAGAGGCACTCTTCGTGGTCGCGTAGCACCTCAAGGATGCGGCAGTTCGCAACCCGATCGGCCCTGCACTCGCCGATCATCCGTTGCAGTTCGACCCGGAGCGCCTCAAGCCGAGCGATGCGTGCCTCAACCTCATGGAGCTGTTTCTGAGCAACCGCATCGACCTGCGCACAGGACCTTTCCGGGCTGTCCGAGAGGTCCAGGAGTTCCCGTATCGCCTCCAGCGAAAAGCCGAGTTGTCGAGAGTGCCGGATGAATGCGAGCCGGTCGAGTTCCAGCGGCCCGTATCGGCGCTGCCCCCCCTCGCTGCGCCCGGGCTCGGGCATCAAACCGATCTGTTCGTAATAGCGGATCGTCTGCACCTTGGTGCCCGTCCGCTTTGCCAGTGTTCCAATGGCCAGCATGAGCGTCTCCTTCCCTCGTTAGCGCGTCGTGTCCCCCGCGGCCAAAGATACGGAAAACCTTCCTCGCGAGGCTTGAACCTACAGTGGCTGTAGCTCGTATAGCTAAGTTCAACCGAGAATCACAACGGAGGTTCGGTATGGCCGATGGCAGCACACGACAACGCGAATGGCGCGTTACAGGCATGGATTGCGGGTCATGCGCCGCCAAGGTGCGCGGCGCAGTCGAGCGCCTGCCTGGCGTCGAGCGTGTTGATGTCGCCCTGATGGCCGAGCGGTTGCGACTGACGCTCGATGAGACACAGACACCGCCAGAGCACATCGAGAAGGCAGTGCGCGGAGTCGGCTTCGGGATCGCGCCAAAGGGCGCGCGGCCAGAGAAGCCCAAGGGTGGCTTTGTCCTGCCGGATGGCGCCTTTGCGGATGCGGCGGAGGCCGTGGAAATCGACAGCGCGCCGGAGGTGATCACTGGGCCCACCGATGACGCGCCGACCTCTTGGTGGATGACGTCCAAGGGTCGCCTCGTGCTCGGAACCGGCGCACTGCTCTCGGCAGCTTGGGCGTCAACGTTTGTCCTGCCGGCTGAGATCGCGCATTGGGCGTTCGTGCTGGCGACACTGGTTGGGATTTTGCCCGTGGCGCAGCGCGCCTTGGCCATGACGCGGGCCGGCATGCCCTTCACCATCGAGATGCTGATGACCATCGCCGCTGGTGGCGCGCTGATCATCGGTGAGCCGGAAGAGGCGGCGCTCGTCGTTTTCCTCTTCGCCGTGGGCGAACTCCTGGAAGGAGTCTCTGCGAGCAAGGCGCGCGACAGTATTCGCGCCCTCTCGAAGCTCGTGCCGAAGACGGCACGGCTCGAAGTGGGAGGCAAGACACGAGAGGTCGCGGCCGAGAAGCTCCAGTTAGGTCAGGTCGTGCAAGTCCGGCCCGGTGACCGCGTGCCCTGCGACGGCGAGGTGATCGAGGGCACGTCGGGTGTCGACGAGAGCCCAGTGACCGGCGAGAGCGTCCCGAGCCTCAAGGAGCCGGGCGCGGAGGTCTTCGCGGGGTCGATCAACACCGAAGCTCTGCTGCGCGTGCGGGTGCTGAGGTCGGCCGAGGACAACACCATCTCCCGCATCGTCCGCCTCGTGGAAGAGGCCGAGAGCGCCCGCGCACCCACCGAGCGCTTCATCGACAGGTTCAGCCGGGTCTACATGCCCGCTGTGGTCGGGATCGCTGTTCTCGTCGCTATCGTTCCGCCGCTGGCCTTTGGGCTGGCTTGGGGTGACTGGATCTACCGGGCGCTTGCGCTGCTGCTGATCGGCTGCCCCTGTGCGCTGGTGATCTCGGTGCCAGCCTCGATTGCCTCGGCCCTGTCCACGGGAGCGCGCAATGGCCTGCTGATGAAGGGCGGCTCGGTGATCGAGGCGGTGGCCCGCACGACCCATGTCGCCTTCGACAAGACCGGGACGCTCACACATGGCAGGCCCCGCGTGACAGATGTCTCTGTGTTGAGTGGAAGCGGCGACGACCTCATGGCGCTTGCCGCCGGGGTCGAGAGCGGCGCGAGCCACCCGCTCGGACAGGCGATCTGCGCCGAAGCCGACCGGCGAGGCGTGGGCGCGGCGACGGCCACCGGCGGCCGCGCGCTTCCCGGCAAGGGGGCGGAAGCCTCCATCGACGGCGTGACCGTCAGCGTGGGCTCCCCGCGGCTGGCGAACGAGCGCGGTGCCCTCACGGACGACCTGCGGACCCGCGTGGCGGCGCTGGAAGCCGAGGGCAAGACGGTGGTCATCGTGTTGCGCGAAGACGTGCCTCAGGGCCTCATCGCGCTCAGGGACGAGCCGCGGGACGACGCGGCGGACGCTATCGCGCAACTGCGCGGGCTCGGCATATCTTCGGTCATGCTGACGGGGGACAACCCGCGCACGGCCCAAGCCATCGCTGAAGAGCTCGGGATCGAACATCGTTCGGAACTGATGCCGGAGGACAAGGTGACGGCGATCCGCGACCTGAGGGCGGAGGCCCGCGTGATGATGATCGGCGACGGGATCAACGATGCGCCGGCGCTCGCCGCCGCGCATGTTGGCGTTGCCATGGGCTCGGGCACCGACGTGGCGCTCGAGACGGCCGACGCGGCGATCCTGCGCAACCGCGTGACCGATGTGCCGGGCAAGATCCGCCTCTCCCGTGCGACCATGTCGAACATCCGCCAGAACATCGCGATTGCGCTCGGCCTCAAGGCGATATTCCTCGTGACTACCGTGCTCGGGATCACCGGCCTTTGGATCGCAATCCTCGCGGATACCGGTGCCACCGTGCTGGTGACGATGAACGCCCTGCGGCTGCTGTTCTTCCGTCCCACCCGCACGCCTGAACCTGCGGGGCACGTCGGTCTGACCGCTGAGACACGCCCCGATCACGCAACCGCAACGACCTGAAAGGGAGACACCGATGATCCTCACCCGCCGCGCCATGATGGCTTCCGCCGCGTGCTTCGCCGCGACAGGGCCGACCGCCGGTCTGTCCCAAAGCTCTCCGGCAATCCACGTCCTGAAAGATCCCAATTGCGGCTGCTGCACCGCTTGGATCGAGCTCCTGAAGGAGGACGGCTTCACCGTCACCACCGAGCGCAGCTACGGCACGCTCCTGATCCGGTACAAGCTCGAGAACGGCATCCCCCAGAAGATGACCTCCTGTCACACCGGCGAGGTCGAGGGCTACATGATCGAGGGGCATGTGCCGACGGCCGACATCCGAAGGCTCCTCTCCGAGCGCCCCGATGCCGTCGGTCTCGCCGTGCCCGGCATGCCTTATGGATCACCGGGCATGGGGCCAGAGCATGAGCGGGAAGCCTACGACGTGTTCCTGATCCTCGGAGATGGCGGGACGAAGGTCTTCTCCAGCTACGAGGCTGCCTGACGGCACCGATCTCAGGATCGCCGTGAGGCTACTGCACAAATCTCACACCGCGCGGTCGCAGCGAAAGTCAGGTAGGTCCCGCACTTCCGACCTTCATCCTCCGATAATGCTGCGCGATAGACGAATGGCCGGTCTGGTGAAGCTGCACCGCGGCGATCGGCAAGGGACTGAACGGCAGGTCAGGGCCGAGACTGCGGTTGACCCGGCGGGAACGCTGACCGGGTCATACATCCCCCTGGCCCCTACCTTGGACGCGCTATGTCGCGGCTTGGTTGTTTTCAGCCTCCATATCTGCTTCCCAAGGTTTACCGGACGGGGTAGGCAGCCCGAACCTTGGAAGGGTTGCGAAGATCATGGCGCAAAATGCCACCATTTACAAAATCGAACTGTCGATCTCGGACATGGATCGCCACTATTACGAGACCCATAAACTGACCGTTGCCAAGCATCCCTCGGAGACCGATGAGCGGCTGATGGTACGCATCGTCGCCTTCGCCCTAAATGCGCACGAGCACTTGGAACTGACCAAAGGACTGTCGACGGACAATGAGCCTGACATCTGGCAGAAGAGTTTAAGCGGCGAGATCGATTTGTGGGTGGCACTCGGGCTTCCGAGCGAGAAGGTCATACGGCAGTCCTGCAGCAAAGCCGCGAAGGTGATTATCTACCCCTATGGCGGCCGGACTGCCGAAGTGTGGTGGGACAAGGTTAAGAACGGCACCAGCCGTTTCGACAATCTGCGAGTGATCAATTTCTCGGACGCCGACACTGCCGCACTGGCCAAGCTGGCCAGCCGCGCGATGAAGCTCCAGGTCAATATCCAAGACGGCGACGTGATGGTCAGCGTCGATGAGAGCGTCGTCTACGTTGCGCCAGGCACATGGAAGGGCGCAGCCTAGATTGCCCTAGCCTGCTGCCACACCAAGGCGCCCGAGATGCGTCAGTCCACTCCGGCAAGCAAATGTCTGAAGTAGGCTGCGCTGCAGCGCTGATCACTGTGATATACGGCGGCTTTGGGCCGTGAGTGACGACCGATGTGGCGGTTCCGTTGTTCGGCTCGCCACAGTGTTGATTTCCACCCAGAACTGACCCGGGAGAGCGCGTAATTTCCATTGAGATTTGACCCATGTGACCCTCCCCGCG
>NZ_JAAGOZ010000046.1:0-20220 GCF_010499845.1 Salipiger sp. PrR007
AGCGTGGTCTTGCCGTGGTCGACGTGACCGATCGTGCCGATGTTGCAGTGCGGTTTGCCGCGCTCAAACTTTTCCTTAGCCATGATGGCCTCCTTGGTCAGTGGCGGTGCGTGTGATCACGCACCCTACGGGGGTAGGGTGCGGGGCTGGGCCCCGCACCGCTGCTTATGCGTATTTCGCCTGGATCTCGTCCGAGATGTTCTGCGGAACCGGATCGTAATGGTCGAACTGCATCGTGAACTGCGCGCGGCCCGAGGACATGGAGCGCAGGGTGTTGATGTAGCCGAACATGTTGGCCAGCGGCACGAAGGCCTGAACTGCGACGGCGTTGCCGCGCGGCTCCTGGCCGGACACCTGGCCGCGGCGGGAGGTGAGGTCACCGATGATCGAACCGGTGTACTCTTCCGGCGTGACCACCTCGACCTTCATCATCGGCTCGAGCAGCTTCGCGCCGGCCTTGCGCAGACCTTCGCGCATCGCCATCCGCGCCGCGATTTCGAACGCCAGAACCGAGGAGTCCACGTCGTGGAACTTGCCGTCGATCAGCGCGACCTTGAAGTCGATCACCGGGAAGCCTGCCAGCGGACCGGAGTCCATGACCGACTTGATGCCCTTTTCGACGCCCGGGATGTATTCCTTCGGAACCGCACCACCGACGATCTTGGACTCGAACGAGTAGCCTTCGCCCGCTTCGGTTGGGCTGATGACCAGCTTGACCTCTGCGAACTGACCCGAACCACCCGACTGTTTCTTGTGGGTGTAGGTGTGCTCGATCTCGTGACCGATGGTCTCGCGATAGGCCACCTGCGGGGCACCGATGTTGGCTTCGACCTTGAACTCGCGCTTCAGGCGGTCGACGAGAATGTCGAGGTGAAGTTCGCCCATGCCCTTCATGATGGTCTGACCGGACTCGAGGTCGGTCTCGACGCGGAAGGAGGGGTCTTCTGCGGCCAGACGGGCCAGACCCTGGGACATCTTCTCCTGGTCGTTCTTCGTCTTCGGCTCGACCGCGATCTCGATCACCGGATCGGGGAAGGTCATGGTTTCGAGAACCACTTGCTTCTGAGCGTCGCAGAGGGTGTCACCGGTGGTGGTCTCTTTGAGGCCAGCCAGCGCGATGATGTCGCCTGCAAACGCTTCTTCGATCTCTTCCCGGTTGTTCGAGTGCATCATCATCATACGACCGATGCGCTCTTTCTTGCCCTTGGTCGAGTTCATGATCGAATCGCCCTTCTTCATCGTACCGGAGTAGATACGGGTGAAGGTGAGCGAGCCCACGAAGGGGTCGTTCATGATCTTGAACGCGAGGCCCGAGAAGGGTGCTTCGTCCGACGCGCGGCGCTCGATGTTCCGGGTCTCGGTCTCGTCGTCGGGCGAGAAGCCCATGTACGGCGGAACGTCGAGGGGACCGGGCAGGAAGTCGACCACAGCGTTGAGCAGGGGCTGAACGCCCTTGTTCTTGAACGCCGAGCCACCCAGGACCGGAACGAAGGACAGCGACAGCGTGCCCTTGCGGATCAGGTTGCGCAGGGTCGGAACGTCGGGCTCTTCGCCTTCGAGGTAGGCTTCCATCGCCGCATCGTCTTGCTCAACGGCATGCTCGATGAGGTGCGAACGCCACTCGTCGGCCACGTCCTTCAGGTCGTCACGGATCGGCTGACGCACCCAGGATGCGCCGAGGTCTTCGCCCTGCCAGACCCACTCTTCCATGGTCACGAGGTCGACGATGCCTTCGAGCTGGTCTTCCGCACCGATCGGGAAGTTGACGGGGACCGGGATTGCGCCCGTGCGGTCCTTGATCATCTTCACGCAGTTGAAGAAGTCAGCGCCGATCTTGTCCATCTTGTTGACGAACACGATGCGCGGCACCTTGTAGCGGTCAGCCTGACGCCACACGGTTTCGGTCTGCGGCTCCACGCCGGCGTTGCCGTCGAGGAGGCAGATCGCACCGTCGAGCACGGCCAGCGAACGCTCGACTTCGATGGTGAAGTCAACGTGGCCGGGAGTGTCGATGATGTTGTAGCGGAATTTCGTGTCCGAGGTACCTTCCTCGGTCGGATCTTCCTGCCACTGCCAGAAGGTGGTGGTCGCAGCGGACGTGATCGTGATGCCGCGCTCCTGCTCCTGCTCCATCCAGTCCATGGTGGCTGCGCCATCGTGGACTTCGCCGATTTTGTGCGAGCGGCCGGTGTAGTACAGGATGCGTTCCGTGGTCGTGGTCTTGCCCGCGTCGATGTGGGCCATGATCCCGAAGTTGCGGTAACGCTGGAGGGGATATTCGCGTGCCATGGTGGTCTGCCTTTCCGGAGATTACCAGCGGTAGTGGCTGAACGCTTTGTTTGCGTCGGCCATCTTGTGGGTGTCTTCGCGCTTCTTAACAGCGGAGCCACGGGATTGCACGGCATCCAGGAGCTCGCCTGCGAGGCGCTCTTCCATGGTGTGCTCGTTGCGGGCGCGCGAGGCTGCGATCAGCCAGCGGATGGCCAGGGCCTCACGGCGCTCGGGGCGCACTTCGACGGGGACCTGGTAGGTGGCACCACCAACGCGGCGCGAACGAACTTCGACGGCCGGCTTGATGTTGTCCAGAGCCTCGTGGAACACTTCCACGGGCGCGCGCTTCACCTTGCCTTCGACGCGCTCGAGGGCGTTGTAGACGATGCGCTCTGCGACCGACTTCTTGCCGTCGATCATCAGGTTGTTCATGAATTTGGTCAGAACCCGGTCGCCATACTTGGCGTCGGGCAGGACTTCGCGTTTTTCAGCGGCGTGACGACGAGACATTTATATATCCTCTTACTTCGGACGCTTCGCGCCGTACTTCGAGCGACGCTGCTTACGGTCTTTGACGCCCTGGGTATCCAGAACACCGCGCAGGATGTGGTAACGGACACCCGGAAGGTCTTTCACACGGCCGCCGCGGATGAGCACAACCGAGTGCTCCTGCAGGTTGTGCGATTCACCCGGGATGTAGGAGATGACTTCGTAGCCATTGGTCAGACGCACCTTGGCCACCTTACGCATTGCCGAGTTCGGCTTCTTCGGCGTGGTGGTGTAGACGCGGGTGCAGACGCCGCGCTTCTGCGGGCACTGCTCGAGGTGCTGCGACTTCGAACGTTTAACTTTCGGCTGCCGCGGCTTGCGGATCAGCTGTTGGATCGTGGGCATATGGGTTGTTCCCCGTAATTCTCACATATGTGGTGCACGGGGAGCCCCCCATGCGGTTCAATCGACAAGGCGCCCCACGCGTCCGCAGGTCACCGGTGATGCGCCGAAGGTCCGAAGACCTCAGGGTGGATACCCCACAAACGACGCAAAACCGCATACGTCCCCGGGCACGGGTGACGTCGCGGTGGGTCTCCAGAGGATCGGGGCCAGGGACGCCGATCTTGACCACTGTAGTTCTGTAGAATGCGGCGGACGCACTGGGGCCTCCGCCGGATTGAGGCGCGTATAGGGGGAGTCGCTGTGCTTGTCAACAAGCCCCGCCCCGGGGCATCACGCCCGCTCTGGACGCCTCCCGGCACTTGCCGGCACGGGGCCACGATGCCAAGCATGGCCGGGACGTTTCACGCGGGAGCCTCCCCATGCAGATCATTGGCCTGTGCCGATTTTCCTATCCCGCCGAGGGCGGGTTCCAGGTCGAGCACGAGACCATCGAGGAGCGCATCGCGTACCTCTACTCCTCCGCGCGGATGGAGGAAAGGCTACGCCATTTCGAGTGTATCTGCCTGCCCGGGCTGAAGGCCCAGACCGACCCGGATTTCATCTTCCTCGTGCTCGTTGGCGAGGCCATGCCGCGGCCCTACTTTGACCGCTTGCAGGCCCTGCTGAGCGACTTTCCGCAGGCCCGCATCGTCAGCCGCCCGCCCGGGCCGCACCGGCAGGTCTGCCAGCAGGTGATCAACGCCGCGCGGGATATGTCGCAGCCCTGTCTCCAGTTCCGCCATGACGACGACGACGCTGTGGCGGTCAGCTTCGTCGAGGATCTGCGGGCCGCCGCCCTCGACATCTCGACCCTGCGCGCGAAGCACCGGCTGGTGGCGCTGGACTGGAACCGCGGCTATGTCGGCAGGCCCGATGCTGACGGGCTCCGCGCAGAGCCTTGCATGACACCCTTCTGGGGCGTGGCGCAGGCGGTAGCGGTCGCGCCCGGTGTGCGGCAGAGCATCATGAACTTCGGCCACAACAAGCTGAACCGCTTCATGCCGGCGCTCAGCTTCTCCGATCGCCCGATGTACCTGCGCGGGCACAACGAGCACAACGATTCACGCCAGAAAGCGCATGTGAGGCCCGTCGCCCTGCCCCGGCTCGATCCCGCGGGAGAGGCAGAGATGAACCGCCTATTCGCGATCGATGCCGATCATATCCGCCGCGTATTCGCCCCAGCCGCCGCGAGTTGAGCCCTTGCCTCGGCGCGCGCCAGCTGCCGCTCGCGCCAGAGCGTGAAGCTGCCCATCGCGACGATCACCGCCGCGCCGAGTAGCGTCATGGGGTGCGGCAGTTCTCCCCAGAGCACCAGCCCCAGGAGCAGTGCCCAGAGCAAGCCGGTGTAGCGAAAGGGGGCCACGAAGCCGACATCGCCCACCCGCATCACCATGACGCTGAGCGTGTAGCCGATGACGATGAGCAGCGAAGTCCCCAGCATCAGCGCCCCGAGCCGCGCATCGAGCGCCTGCCAATCCTCGCCCAGCGACCAGACCGTGGCAAAGAGCATGACGAACACCGATGACGACAGTGTCACCTGCATGCTCGGAAGCGCAGGCGAGAGCCGCCGCGTCGTCAGGTCGCGCAGGGTCACCGCGCCGACCGCCAGCAGCGCATAGACCGAATGGGCATTGAAGCCCTCGGTGCCCGGCCGCACGATGAGCAGCATACCGCAGAAGCCGCCCGCAATGGCCAGCCAGCGCCGCCAGCCCACCGGCTCCCCGAAAAATACCGCGCTGCCGAGCGTCACCGTCAGCGGCAGCATCTGCAAAAGCGCGGTGGCATTGGCGAGCGGCATGTTCCGCAGCGCCGTCAGGAAGAAATAGGCTGAGCCGCATTCGGCGATCCCGCGCAGCAGCATGAGCCCCGCGTCGCGCGGCGCGGGGCGGTGGCGGAAGGCGCCAAGGCGCATGGCCAGCCAGCCGATGAAGAGACTCGCGACGATCCCCCGCAGCACCAGCACCTGCGACAACGGCAGGGCGGTCCCGATCGCCTTCACGCAGGCGTCGCTGAAGGTGAAGGCGGCCATGTTCCCGATCATCAGGAGCATGCCGCGGCCATTGTCGGACAAGCGGTTCATGGCCAAATCGCTAGCACCGCCCCTGCGCCGCCACCATCAAAAACATGCGACGATGCCGCGCCCGTCTTCCCTCTGGGTCAAAATACCCCCGGCGGCGCGCGGCTGCAGGTTGGGGGCAGAGGCTCCTCCCTTGCCCTGAAAAGAAAAAGGCCCCCGCACCGGAGTGCGGGGGCCCGAAGCCTTTCGCCGTGCGGCGCGCGATTACTCGCGGCTTTCCGGCGTGTCCACGACCAGCGTGTCGAACTCGTCGCCACCGATCACATCGCTCGACGAGGCGTCGGGAGCGGCCAGGAGCGCGGCCTGTTCGGCCTCGTCGCGGCGCACTTCGATCACCTTGTTGTCGCGCTCGGTCGCGATGCGACGCACCCGCTGGGTCGCGCCACCGGTACCCGCCGGGATCAGGCGGCCCACGATGACGTTCTCCTTGAGGCCGACCAGCTTGTCCTTCTTGCCCTGCACCGAAGCCTCGGTGAGCACGCGGGTGGTCTCCTGGAAGGAGGCCGCCGAGATGAACGAGCGGGTCTGCAGCGACGCCTTGGTGATGCCGAGGAGGATCGGTTCGCCGGTGGCCGGACGGCCGCCCTTCTTCTCGATCTTCTCGTTGACCGCGTCGAACTCCGCCTTGTCCACGTGCTCGCCCTTGAGCAGCGTGGTGTCGCCGGAGTCGTGGATTTCCCACTTCTGCAGCATCTGACGGACGATGACCTCGACGTGCTTGTCGTTGATCTTCACGCCCTGCAGTCGATAGACGTCCTGAACTTCGTCGATCATGTAGTTCGCCAGAGCCTCGACACCCATGATGGCCAGGATGTCATGCGGCGCCGGGTTGCCGTCCATGATGTAGTCGCCCTTCTGGACGTAATCGCCCTCGACCACCGGAATGTGCTTGCCCTTCGGAATCATGTATTCCTTGGGCTCCAGCGTGTCGTCGACCGGGTCGATCGCGATGCGGCGCTTGTTCTTGTAGTCCTTGCCGAAGCGCACGTAGCCGTCGATCTCGGCGATGATGGCGTGGTCCTTCGGACGACGCGCCTCGAAGAGTTCGGCCACACGCGGCAGACCACCGGTGATGTCCTTCGTCTTCGCGCCCTCGCGCGGGATACGCGCCAGAACGTCACCGGCCTTGATCTCCTGACCTTCTTCACAGGACAGGATGGCATCCACCGACATCGGGTAGGTCAGCGGGTTGCCGGCCGCGTTGCGCACGGGCTCGCCGTCGGCATCCATCAGGATGATCTCCGGCTTGAGCTCGTTGCCCTTCGGTGCCGCACGCCAATCGATCACGATCTTCTGGGTCATGCCGGTCGCTTCGTCGGTCTCGTCGCGGACAGCCACACCTGCAGAGAGGTCGACGTGCTTCGCGATACCATCCGCTTCCGCCAGGATCGGCAGGGTGTAGGGATCCCATTCGAACAGCTTGTCGCCGCGCTTGACCGACTGGCCTTCCTTGACGAACAGCTTGGTGCCGTAGCCGAGCTTGTGGCTCGCACGTTCCTTGCCGTCCTCGCCCATGATCCGCAGCTTCATGTTGCGGCCCATGACGAGAGTTTCGCCGATGGAGTTCTCGAGGGTCGAGGCACTCTCGAACTCGATCACACCTTCCTGAGACGCTTCCTGGAACGACTGCTGGCCACCCTGGGCAACGCCGCCGATGTGGAAGGTCCGCATCGTCAGCTGGGTGCCGGGTTCACCGATCGACTGCGCGGCGATGATGCCGACAGCTTCACCGGTGTTGACCATGGTGCCACGCGCGAGGTCACGGCCATAGCACATGGCGCAGACGCCCTCTTCGGCCTCACAGGTCAGCGGCGAGCGGATGCGCGTGGATTGCACGGCCGCTTCGTCGATGGTGTCGGCCATGCGCTCGTCGATGAGCTGTCCGGCCCGGACCAGAACCTCACCCGTGACCGGATGCGGGATATCGTCCGCAGCCACACGGCCAAGGATACGCTCCGCCAGCGATGCGACGACTTCGCCGTCGTTGACAGCCGCTTCCGCGGTGATCGCGCGGTCGGTGCCGCAGTCGTGCGAGCGCACGATACAGTCCTGCGCCACGTCCACCAGACGACGGGTCAGGTACCCCGAGTTCGCCGTCTTCAGAGCGGTATCCGACAGACCCTTACGGGCACCGTGGGTCGAGTTGAAGTACTCGAGAACGGTCAGGCCTTCCTTGAAGTTCGAGATGATCGGGGTCTCGATGATGTCGCCGTTCGGCTTCGCCATCAGGCCGCGCATCCCGCCCAGCTGCTTCATCTGGGTGACCGAGCCACGCGCACCGGAGTGGGCCATCATGTAGACCGAGTTCGGCTCCATTTCCGACCCGTCCTCGGCGCGCTTGTTCGCCGAGATGGTGTTCATCATGGCGTCGGTGACCTTGTCGTTGCACTTCGACCAGGCGTCCACGACCTTGTTGTACTTCTCGCCCTGGGTGATCAGGCCGTCGAGATACTGCTGCTCGAAGTCCTTCACCTGGTCGCGGGTTTCCTCGACGAGGGTCCACTTGCTGTCGGGGATGACCATGTCGTCCTTGCCGAACGAAATGCCGGCGCGGAACGCTTCCTTGAAGCCCATCGACATGATCTGGTCGCAGAAGATGACCGACTCTTTCTGGCCGCAGTAGCGGTAGACGGTGTCGATGACCTTCTGAACGTCCTTCTTACGCAGCAGCGTGTTGACCAGGTCGAACGGAGCCTTGGCGTTCATCGGCAGCAGCGCGCCGAGGCGCACGCGGCCCGGGGTCGTCTCGTAACGCTTGACGACCTCGTTGCCCTCTTCGTCGATCTGCTTCACGCGGCATTCGATCTTGGCGTGCAGGTGCACTTCGCCAGCCGTCAGGGCGTGCTCGACCTCTTCGATGTTGGAGAACTTCATCCCCTCGCCCTTCATGCCTTCGCGCATGATGGTCGTGTAGTAGAGGCCAAGGATCATATCCTGCGACGGCACGATGATCGGGCTGCCGTTTGCAGGCGACAGCACGTTGTTCGTGGACATCATCAGGACGCGCGCCTCGAGCTGCGCTTCGAGCGACAGCGGCACGTGAACAGCCATCTGGTCACCGTCGAAGTCGGCGTTGAACGCCGAGCAGACGAGCGGGTGCAGCTGGATGGCTTTGCCTTCGATCAGCTGGGGTTCGAACGCCTGGATCCCGAGACGGTGCAGCGTCGGCGCGCGGTTCAGCAGAACCGGGTGCTCGCGAATGACCTCGTCGAGGATGTCCCAGACTTCCGGACGCTCTTTCTCGACCAGCTTCTTCGCCTGCTTCACGGTGCTGGACAGGCCCTTGGCCTCCAGCCGCGAGTAGATGAAGGGCTTGAAGAGTTCGAGCGCCATCTTCTTCGGCAGGCCGCACTGGTGCAGTTTGAGTTCCGGACCGGTCACGATGACCGAACGGCCCGAGAAGTCGACGCGCTTGCCCAGAAGGTTCTGACGGAAGCGGCCCTGCTTGCCCTTGAGCATGTCCGAAAGCGACTTCAGCGGGCGCTTGTTGGCGCCGGTGATGACGCGGCCACGACGGCCGTTGTCGAACAGCGCGTCAACGGCTTCCTGCAGCATCCGCTTTTCGTTGCGGACGATGATGTCCGGCGCGCGCAGTTCGATCAGCCGCTTGAGGCGGTTGTTCCGGTTGATCACGCGGCGGTACAGGTCGTTGAGATCCGAGGTCGCGAAGCGGCCACCGTCGAGCGGCACCAGCGGGCGCAGTTCGGGCGGGATGACCGGAATCACGGTGAGGATCATCCACTCGGGGCGGTTGCCCGACTCGAGGAAGGATTCAACCACCTTGAGGCGCTTGATGATCTTCTTGGGCTTCAGCTCGCCGGTGGCTTCCTTGAGGTCCGCACGCAGCTGCTCGGCCTCGGCTTCGAGGTCGATTGCGGCGAGCATCTCGCGGATGGCCTCGGCACCGATGTTGGCGCTGAACGCGTCGGCACCGTATTGGTCCTGCGCGTCGAGGAACTCGTCCTCGGTCATCATCTGGCCGTAGGTCAGGTCGGTCAGGCCCGGCTCGATCACCACGTAGTTCTCGAAGTACAGCACGCGCTCGAGGTCACGCAGCGTCATGTCCAGCATGAGGCCGATGCGCGAGGGCAGCGACTTCAGGAACCAGATATGCGCGCAGGGAGCTGCGAGCTCGATGTGGCCCATGCGCTCGCGGCGCACTTTCTGAAGGGTGACTTCGACGCCGCACTTCTCGCAGACGACGCCGCGGTACTTCATGCGCTTGTACTTGCCGCACAGGCACTCGTAGTCCTTGATCGGGCCAAAGATGCGCGCGCAGAACAGGCCGTCACGCTCGGGCTTGAACGTGCGGTAGTTGATCGTCTCGGGCTTCTTGATCTCGCCGTAGGACCACGAGAGGATCCGCTCGGGCGACGCCAGCGACACCTTGATCTCGTCGAAGACCTTGGGCGGCGTCAGCGGGTTGAACGGGTTGTTCGTCAGTTCCTGGTTCATGTCGTCTTCCTAAATGACAGGGCTTGGAGAGAGGAGCCGCGCGAGGCCGGTGCCCCGCGCGGTGGCTGGAAGGGCCGTTATTCCTCGTCCTCCGCGTCCAGGAGTTCCATGTTCAGGCCGAGGCCGCGGACTTCCTTCACGAGCACGTTGAAGCTCTCGGGAACGCCCGCTTCGTAGTTGTCCTCGCCCTTGACGATGCTTTCGTAGACCTTGGTCCGGCCCGCCACGTCATCCGACTTCACGGTCAGCATTTCCTGCAGGGTGTAGGCGGCGCCATAGGCTTCCAGAGCCCAGACCTCCATCTCCCCGAAACGCTGGCCACCGAACTGCGCCTTACCACCCAACGGCTGCTGGGTCACAAGCGAGTACGGGCCGGTCGAACGTGCGTGGATCTTGTCGTCGACAAGGTGGTGCAGCTTGAGCATGTACTTCACGCCCACCGTCACCTCACGCGCGAACTGGTCGCCGGTGCGGCCATCAAACAGCACGGACTGGCCGGACTGGGCGATGCCCGCGCGCTCCAGCGCGTCGTTCACGTCGGCTTCCTTGGCGCCGTCGAAGACCGGCGTCGCGATCGGAACACCGCGGGTCACGTTCGAGGCCGCTTCGATGAGCTGCGTCTCGTCCATGCCCTCGATGCCCTCGGCGTAGACCTCGGCACCGTAGGCGTGGCGCATGGCCTCGCGCACCGGTGTCAGGTCGCCCGAGCGGCGGTACTCCTGCAGGCCTTCCTCGATCTGCTGGCCCAGACCGCGTGCGGCCCAGCCCATGTGCGTCTCGAGGATCTGACCCACGTTCATACGCGACGGCACACCCAGCGGGTTGAGGCAGAAGTCGACCGGCGTACCATCTGCGAGGAACGGCATGTCCTCGATCGGCACCACGCGCGACACCACGCCCTTGTTCCCGTGACGGCCCGCCATCTTGTCGCCCGGCTGCAGCTTGCGCTTCACCGCGACGAAGACCTTGACCATCTTCATCACGCCCGGCGGCAGGTCGTCGCCACGGCGGACCTTCTCGACCTTGTCCTCGAAACGGGCGTCGAGTGCGCGCTTCTGCGCCTCGTACTGCTCGTGCAGGGCCTCGACGATCTGCGCATCGGCTTCTTCCGCCAGCGCGAGCTGCCACCATTGGCCGCGGCTCAGGCTTTCAAGAAGCTCTTCGTCGATCTCCGAGTTCGGACGGACGCCCTTCGGGCCCTTCACCGCGGTCTTGCCGAGGATCAGGTCCTTGAGACGTGCGTAGATGTTGCGGTCGAGGATGGCGAGCTCGTCGTCCCGGTCACGGGCCAGACGTTCCACTTCCTCGCGCTCGATCTGCAGCGCACGTTCGTCCTTTTCGACACCGTGGCGGTTGAAGACGCGAACTTCCACGACGGTGCCGTAGTCGCCCGGCTTCACGCGCAGCGAGGTGTCGCGAACATCCGAAGCCTTCTCGCCGAAGATGGCGCGGAGGAGTTTCTCTTCCGGCGTCATCGGGCTTTCGCCCTTCGGAGTGATCTTGCCCACGAGGATGTCGCCCGGCTCCACGTCCGCACCGATATAGACGATACCGGCTTCGTCGAGGTTGCGCAGGGCTTCCTCGCCGACGTTGGGGATGTCGCGGGTGATCTCTTCCGGCCCGAGCTTGGTGTCACGGGCGGCGACTTCGAATTCCTCGATGTGGATCGAGGTATAGACGTCGTCACGCGCGATGCGCTCGGAGATCAGGATCGAGTCTTCGTAGTTGTAGCCGTTCCAGGGCATGAAGGCGACGATGATGTTCTTGCCGAGCGCCAGTTCACCGATGTCGGTGGACGGGCCATCTGCGATCACTTCGCCTTTGCGCACCAGATCGCCCACCTTCA
The DNA here is from genome assembly GCF_010499845.1 of Salipiger sp. PrR007. NCBI lineage: Bacteria > Pseudomonadati > Pseudomonadota > Alphaproteobacteria > Rhodobacterales > Roseobacteraceae > Salipiger > Salipiger sp. PrR007. The sequence continues at coordinate 11,583 of NZ_JAAGOZ010000046.1, forward strand.
CCAGCGGACGCTGGTTGATGCAGGTGTTCTGGTTCGAACGCTGGAACTTGCGCATGCGGTAGATGTCCACGCCCGGATCACCCGGCTCGAGACCATCGGTCGCACGGATCACGATACGCTGCGCATCGACCTGGTCGATGACGCCGCCACGCTTGGCCATGATCGCCGCGCCGGAGTCGCGCGCCACGACCTCTTCGATCCCGGTGCCAACCAGCGGCGCCTCGGACTTGAGGACGGGCACGGCCTGACGCTGCATGTTCGCGCCCATCAGTGCGCGGTTGGCGTCGTCGTTTTCCAGGAACGGGATGAGCGAGGCACCGACCGAGACCAGCTGCTTCGGCGAAACGTCGATCAGGTCGACGCTTTCGCGCGGCGCGAGCGTGTAGTCGCCCGACTGGCGTGTCGAGACCAGGTCGTTGATGAACTTGCCGTCTTCATCCAGCGTCGCGTTGGCCTGCGCCACGGTGTGACGCATTTCCTCGGTCGCCGACATGTACTGGACTTCGTCGGTCACCTTGGCATCGACAACCTTGCGATACGGGGTCTCGATGAAGCCGTACTTGTTGACGCGGGCGAAGGTGGCCAGCGAGTTGATCAGACCGATGTTCGGGCCTTCCGGCGTTTCGATCGGGCACATCCGGCCATAGTGGGTCGGGTGCACGTCGCGCACCTCGAAGCCGGCGCGTTCGCGGGTCAGACCGCCCGGCCCGAGGGCCGACAGGCGACGCTTGTGCGTCACTTCAGAAAGCGGGTTGGTCTGGTCCATGAACTGCGACAGCTGCGACGAGCCGAAGAATTCGCGCACGGCGGCAGCCGCCGGCTTGGCGTTGATCAAGTCCTGCGGCATGACGGTGTCGATCTCGACCGACGACATGCGCTCCTTGATCGCGCGCTCCATGCGGAGCAGGCCGACGCGGTACTGGTTTTCCATCAGCTCGCCGACGGAGCGGACGCGGCGGTTGCCGAGGTGGTCGATGTCGTCGACTTCCCCCTTGCCGTCACGCAGCTCGACCAGGGCCTTGATGCACTTGACGATGTCATCACGGTCCAGCGTGCGCTGGGTGTCCGGCTTGTCGAGCGCGAGGCGCATGTTCATCTTCACGCGGCCCACGGCCGAGAGGTCGTAACGCTCGCTATCGAAGAACAGCGTGTCGAACAGCGACGAGGCGGCCTCGACGGTCGGCGGCTCGCCCGGACGCATGACGCGGTAGATGTCCATGAGCGCGCTGTTGCGGTCCATGTTCTTGTCTTGCGCCATCGTGTTGCGCATGTAGGCGCCGACGGTGATGTTGTCGATGTCGAGAACGGGGATCTCGGTGACACCCGCGTCGATCAGCTCCTTGAGGGAGCCGCCGGTGACGTCACCGTCCTTGTCGACTTCCCAGGTCAGCTCGTCGCCGGCTTCGACGTAGATCGCGCCGGTGTCCTCGTTGATGATGTCCTTGGCGACGAACTTCCCGACGATCTGCTCGAAGGGCAGCAGCAGGTTCTTGACCTTGCCTTCGTCGATCAGGGCCTTGACCGCGCGCGGGGTCACCTTCTTGGTGGCCTCGGCAATGATCTCGCCAGTGTCCGCATCCACGAGATCGTAGGTCGGGCGCGTGCCGCGCACCCGGTCGGGGAAGAACTTGGTCACCCAGCCTTCGCCACGACGCAGCGTGTAGGACACGGTGTCGTAATAGGCATCCATGATCGCTTCCTGGTCGAGACCCAGGGCGTAGAGCAGGGTCGTGACCGGGAGCTTCCGGCGGCGGTCGATCCGCGCAAAGACAATGTCCTTGGCATCGAATTCGAAGTCGAGCCACGAGCCGCGATAGGGGATGATGCGGCAGGCGAAGAGCAGCTTGCCCGAGCTGTGCGTCTTGCCTTTGTCATGGTCGAAGAAGACGCCCGGCGAACGGTGCATCTGGGACACGATCACGCGCTCGGTGCCGTTCACGATGAACGTCCCGTTCGGGGTCATCAGCGGCATGTCGCCCATGAAGACGTCCTGTTCCTTGATGTCCTTGACCGACTTGGCGCCGGTATCCTCGTCGATATCGAACACGATGAGGCGCAGGGTCACCTTCAGCGGCGCGCTGTAGGTCATGTCGCGCTGCATGCATTCTTCGACGTCGTACTTGGGCTTTTCCAGTTCGTAATTGACGAACTCGAGCACGGCGGTCTCGTTGAAGTCCTTGATCGGGAAGACCGACTGGAAGACGCCCATGATGCCTTCGCCGTCGGTGGGCTGGAGCTGGTCGCCGGACTTCAGGAAGAGTTCGTAGGAGCTTTTCTGAACCTCGATGAGGTTCGGCATCTCCAGAACCTCACGAATTTTACCGTAATATCTGCGGAGACGTTTCTGGCCAAGAAAGCTTTGCGCCATAGGTCTGTTCACCTTTCGATTCTCACCGGACGCGCATGCTGTCGGGCACCAGCGGCACATCCATCCGAGACGGCAGTGTTCCGATCCATTCCTGGCTTCTGTCCCACCAGAAGCCTCCCGATCCTGGAACTCGCCTTAGAAAAGCCCTCTCGAAAGGGCCTTGCTGAGACGGGTTCGGCTGGACCCGGATTTCTCCGGATCCAGCCAAATTTGCGATCCTACCGGGTCGCCCCGGGGGACGATTACTTGACTTCGATCTCGGCGCCAGCTTCTTCGAGCTGCTTCTTGATCGTTTCAGCTTCGTCCTTCGACACGCCTTCTTTGACAGCCTTGCCGCCTGCTTCCACCAGCTCTTTGGCTTCTTTCAGGCCCAGGCCGGTGATGGCGCGGACTTCTTTGATCACGTTGATCTTCTTGTCGCCAGCGGACTTGAGGATCACGTCGAATTCGGTTTTTTCTTCCTCAGCTGCTGCGTCGCCGCCAGCTGCCGGACCAGCAACCATCACTGCGCCACCAGCTGCGGGCTCGATGCCGTACTCGTCCTTGAGGATGGTTTTCAGTTCTTGTGCTTCGAGCAGCGTCAGACCAACGATTTGCTCAGCAAGTGCTTTCAGATCAGCCATTTTACGTATTCCGTTTAGCTAGATGTGTTCCAACGTGTAGGTCTTCAACCCCACGAAGATCTGTTGGGTGCCGTTACGCAGCTTTCTCTTCGATGGTCGAGAGAATCGATGCGATGTTCGATGCAGGTGCGCCAATCGCGCCGGCGATGTTCGAAGCGGGTGCGCCGATGCAGCCGACGATGGAGGCAATGAGCTCCTCGCGCGACGGCATTTTCGACACGGCCTCGACACCGGCCCGGTCCAGAGCCGTTCCAGACATTGCACCGCCGAGGATCTCGAACTTCGAGTTTGCCTTGGCGAAGTCCTCGACCACCTTGGCAGCTGCCACGGGGTCTTCGGAGTAGGTCAGAACGGTCATGCCCTCGAGGTAGTCGGCGATGCTCTCGCAGCCGGTACCCTTCAGAGCGATCTTGGCGAGCCTGTTCTTGGCGACGCGAACCGACGTGTCTGCCGCGCGGGCGCGGGCACGAAGATCCGTCATCTCGGCAACCGTGAGACCTTCGTAGCGGCTAACCACCACGACGCCAGAGCTTTCAAAGATCTGGCCGAGTTCCTCGACCACTTTCTCTTTCTGGGCTCTATCCACAGTTTCACTCCAAGTTATGGAGGGGATTCGACCCCTCCGGCTCGTTCTGCCGGGTCTCCCCGGCCTCAAGGTCCGATCGGGTCGTCACATCGCGCCACCGGAGCACATCGGCCCGGAACGTTATGTCTCTTCCCGTCTCAGGCAGGATTTAAGGATATTCGATCCACGGACCGATCACCCACCCACCGTCTCGGACGAAATCGAGGGCCGCGACGAATCGTGCGCTGCCCTCGTCTGCTCCGCTTAAAGGGTTTTGTGTCCCTTGCCAAGGGCAGAAGCGCCCCGTTGCGGAGGCGCGCATCCTACCACCGGTTCGCAAAGATGCAATGCACCAGCGAACCGCTCGAAGGCTTGACCGCCCGCTTGACGTCCCTTAAGTGCATCCGAGCCGAAAAACGTCAGGCCGGTTGGTTAGCCCGGCCCCCGCTTCCCGCGGGAGTTAGTCGTTCCACGAACCCGCGGCGCCCTGCTCACACGGGGCGCGTGGAGTGTTCCGAACGGATCGGCCCTCTGACGCGCCCTGCCCTTCGCATGTCGCCACAGGAGACCCGATGACCACGTCCCGTTCCACCCTCATACTCGCGCAGCTGTTCATCTCGGGCAGCATGTCCTTTCTGATGACTCTGATCTTCAGCGCCATCCCGCTGCGGTTCACGACCGGCTGGATGTCGGTCTGGATGCATCACTGGCTTGCCGCCTGGCCGGTGGCCTTCGCGTTGTCGCTGATCGTCGGGCCGCTCTGCTTCAAGGCGTCCTTCCTGGTGCTGCGCACCGCGGCGCGCCTGCGCTGAGCCGCTCCCGAAATGCAAAAGGCCCCGCCGTTTCCGGCGGGGCCTTCGCAATCAGATCGGGTCAGATCACTCGACGTTGGCCGAGGTCACGTCCACCGACACGCCCGGACCCATGGTGGAGCTGAGCGAGATCTTCTTCACGTAGGTGCCTTTTGCACCGGTCGGCTTCGCCTTGGCGACAGCATTGACGAAGGCGCGCACGTTCTCGACCAGCTTGGCATCGTCGAACGACGCCTTGCCAACGCCCGCGTGGATCACGCCGGCTTTTTCGACCTTGAACTGAACCTGGCCACCCTTGGCGTCCTTGACGGCCTGGGCAACATCCATGGTCACGGTACCGACCTTGGGGTTCGGCATCAGGTTGCGCGGGCCAAGCACCTTACCCAGACGGCCGACGATCGGCATCATGTCCGGAGTCGCGATGCAGCGGTCGAAGTCGATGGTGCCACCTTGGATGGTTTCCATCAGGTCTTCTGCGCCAACGATGTCCGCGCCGGCGGCCTGGGCTTCGTCAGCCTTGGCGCCACGGGCGAAGACGGCCACGCGCACGGTCTTGCCGGTGCCATTCGGCAGGCCGACAACGCCGCGGACCATCTGGTCAGCGTGGCGCGGGTCGACGCCGAGGTTCATCGCGATCTCGACGGTCTCGTCGAACTTGGCCGAGGCGTTTGCCTTGATCAGAGCGACTGCGTCTTCGACGCTCAGCTCTTCCTTGCCAGCAAAGGCTTCACGGGCGGCGCGGGTGCGTTTTCCGAGTTTAGCCATCTTATTTCACCTCGATGCCCATGGACTTGGCCGAGCCAAGGATGATCTGCATTGCCTGTTCGACGTCGTTTGCCGACAGGTCCTTCATCTTCGCTTCCGCGATCTCACGGACCTGGGCGACGGTGACGGTGGCAATGGTCTCACGGCCGGGCTTCTCTGCGCCGCGCGGACGGTTGCGCTTGCCGACGGGCTTCAGGCCGGCTGCCTTCTTCAGGTAGTAAGACGCGGGGGGCGTCTTGATGTCCATGGTGAAGGACTTGTCCTGATAGTAGGTGATCACGGTCGGGCAGGGTGCACCAACTTCCATGTCCTGCGTCTTGGCGTTGAACGCCTTGCAGAATTCCATGATGTTGATGCCGCGCTGACCCAGCGCGGGGCCGACGGGCGGCGACGGGTTGGCTTTGCCTGCAGGGATCTGCAGCTTCATCTTGCCAGCGAGTTTCTTGGCCATGTGGCCTCTCCTTTATCCAAATCCCCACGAACGCGTTCGCGAGGGGGTGCTTGGTGTGGTCTGGTCCGGACAGCGCGCTGCCCTCGCCTCCCACCTGAAAGGCGGGGCAAGCCCCGCCGAGACGCTCAGCCCTGCTTCGAGACCTGAGTGAATTCCAGTTCGACCGGGGTCTCCCGGCCGAAGATCGACACCGAGACGCGCAGGCGCTGGTTGTCGTCGTCGACGCCCTCGACCATGCCGTCGAAGCCCTCGAAGGGGCCGTCGTTGACCTTGACGCGCTCGCCCACCTCGAAGTGGATGAGAGTGCGCGGGGCTTCCTCGCCTTCCTGCACCCGGCCGAGGATCGCCTGAACTTCGGCGTCACGCATCGGCATCGGGCGGCCCTGCGGGCCAAGGAAACCGGTCACCCGGTTGATCGAGTTGACCAGGTGATACCCCCGGTCAGACATTTCCATGTGCACCAGCACGTAGCCGGGCATGAAACGGCGCTCGGTCGTAACCTTCTTGCCGCGGCGGATCTCGATGACCTCCTCGGTCGGCACGAGAACTTCGTCGATCTGGTCCTCAAGCGCCTGTTCGGCCACCGCCTGCCGGATCTGTTCCGCGATCTTCTTCTCGAAGTTCGACAGAACGCTCACCGAATACCACCGCTTCGCCATCTGGCCCCTCTTCGTTACCTTGACCGCCCGTAGGGGCCGTCCGTTCAGATGCGCGCCGTTCCGGCGTGCCATTTCGGGGCGCCGATGCGTCCCGCCCCAAAAGAAAACCGGCGTGCAACCGAATCGCTGCACGCCCGCTTTGGGAAGTGGTCTGTGCAGTACCCCCGCTGCGTCCCGAATTCAAGGGCCGGCCCGGAATGTCTCCGTTTGGGCACCGCGGCGCGGCGGAACCCTCTCTTCTAGGCGGAAATTTCAATGGGATGTCCGACAGCGGCGGACAGGGGCGGCACCCCGAAAGCCGGGCGCGCCCTGCGCGCCCGCGCGATGCTCAGCCGAAGAAGGAGAGCAGGCCCTGCAGGCCGGTGCGGATCAGGATGTCGACAAGCGCAAAGAAGATCGCCGTGAGCGTCGCCATCACGAAAACGGTGACCGTGGTCAGGATCACTTCGCGACGGGTCGGCCAGGCGATCTTGCCGATCTCGGACCGCGTCTGCTGAATGAACTGGAGCGGGTTGGTCATGCAGGTCTGCCTTGCGGGAAATCCTCGGTTGGCGGGTCGTATAAGCCCTGCCGCGCGCCGATACAAGCGGAGTCCGCCAGTCTCCGCATCTCGGTGATCACGCAACCGGTAACGCGCAAAACGATTTTCTGATCCATCGTCGTCGCGACGTTACGGAACCCCCGTCGCCCTGGCACGTTTGCGCGCGTCTAGGCCCGGCAACGCGGGCCGCAAGGGCGGAGCGCGCGGCCACACGGAAATTTGCGCCGCCTTCTTTCGGGAACGGTCTGCAAAGCCAGTGAGTTGGGTGGCCAGAAACAACGTGCAGCAGCACCGCTCGCACGGCGACCAAAAAACCTTTACGGAGGACTTCCCATGAAACGCTTTCTTGCCATGACCGCGCTGACCTCGCTTCTTGCCACCGGCGCACTTGCCGCGACCGAAGAGCAGACAACGCTGATCAACACCTATGCGCCCGACGTCGACGTGATGACGCTCACAGACACCCAGGTCATCGAGGCCATGGCGATCGCCAATAGCGGTGCGTCGGACACCCAGAAGCGTGAGGGCATCGAAACCATCGCCATGCGCGAGTCGGCCCCGATGACCTTCTCCGCCGAGCAGATGGCCCAGATCGAGGAATACCTGCCGGCGGAACAGGTGATGATGATGACCGGTGAGCAGCGCGGCGATGCGCTCGCGATCATCAGCGGCGCAAGCACGGATGAAGACATCCGCGCAAAACTCGCGGCTCTCGGTGACGACATCACCCCTGCCCTCACCCCCGCAGAAATCTCCCGCGTCGAGACGCTTGCCCCCGAGGCAGACCTCACCGTCCTGACCCCGGAGCAGGTCGCCAAGATCCGCGCGCTGATCTACACCGACGACAGCGATGGCCAGCTGAAGGGCCGTCTGCTCGACGTCGTGTCCTAAGCCGCCGTCTCCAGCGCCTGGTGCAAAAGCGTGCCGGGCTCTGAATTCCTTTGGATTGGCCGCCCCGCAGACGCGGGGCGGCCAATTATCATGGTGGGAAGCGCCTTTTTTCGGCGGACCTGCTGCGGATTGTCAGCAGGCCCGACGCTCCCTAGGGTAAACCTCGGCATTCCCGAGGAGGACACCCAATGCGCGAGCGGAGCTTTGGAACGACGATCAAGACGTTGCTTCTGGCGCTGCTGAACGCCACACTGCTCATTGTCGCCCTCTGCCTCTTTCTCGCGCTGCAGCTCGGCAATCGCATCGAGGACATCACCAGCAGCTTTGCCGAGTGTCTCGTCACGATAGACCCGTTGCGCCAGGAGCTTGGCGCGATCACCTCTGAGGTGGTCGGCTTGCGGGGTGATCTCGCTGCACTGCGCGCGGGCAGCGGCGCGATGGGCACCGAGGCTGCCCAGAATATCTCCGCCCGGCTCGACCTTCTGGAGATCCGGATCGGCGAGGCAGCGCAGCGCGCCGATGACCTGCTGAACAGCCCCGAACGGCTGGTTGATCGCGCCGTCGACCGGGCGGCGGACCAGCTGAGGCAGGGCCTGGGCCCGCTCCGTGGCTGCACCCCGGCCGCCGAGACCTCCCTTCTCGCGCCGGGCTCTGGCGCTCCGCCGCCAACACCGGCACGCCCAGGCCAAGGCCAAGGCGGGTGAGATGCCCGCACCTATTGCGCGTGAACGCAAAAAGCGCCCCGTTGGGGCGCTGTGCGTGGTGTTTTTTTGGTGGTGTTGGTTGCGGGAGCAGGATTTGAACCTGCGACCTTCAGGTTATGAGCCTGACGAGCTACCGGGCTGCTCCATCCCGCGACAGGATGAGATCGTTTAGGAGAGATACGGTGGGTTTTACTAGGTTTGGCGGTGACCTACTCTCCCACGTCTTGAGACGCAGTACCATTGGCGCGGCAGCACTTAA
>NZ_JAAGOZ010000047.1:0-19213 GCF_010499845.1 Salipiger sp. PrR007
GGCCGCCTTCGCCTCGGCCTTGCCGGAGAAGATTGCGGACATGCCCTCGAGCGCCTGCCGCTTCCAGGTGTTGATGAGGGTCTGATGCACGCCGTGCTTTGCCACCAGTTCGGCGACCGTCAGCTCGCCACGGATCGCCCCAAGCGCCACCTTCGCCTTGAACTCGGCGCCGTAAGTCTTTCGTTTGCCAGCCACGCTGTTCTTCCTCGCCATCGTTGGCGGCAAGCTTAGCAAAGTGTCCGATTTTCAGGGACCACCTCGCACCTCCGCACGGCGGCACCGAGCCCTGAGGCGTCATTTTGGCAGAGCGTAGTTGCGTAGTCAGCACCGATGGCAAAGTCGTATACCGGCCACTCGCGGCTGGATCAGCATGCGCCCGAGGTGACTGCCACAGACCCCGGAGGCCTGCTCAGCGACCGTACTCGCGGGGCGCGAAGTTAATTTCCCGGCGTACCTGCGGCTGTTCGGCCGGACGGTCGAGCCGGATCCGAATGGCCTGCGGCGCGGTTTCGGTGTGCAGAACCAGGGTCTGCCCCTCGGGGTGCTCGGCGGCGAACATGCGGACCTGGCTTTCTGCGGGTGACAGCCAATCGGGTCCGCGGTCATGGGCATAGAGCGCGGCCTGCCCCGAAAGCTCTTCCGGCGCCGACCAAGTGATCAGGTCATCCTTCTGTCCACTGTAGCGCAGTATGTAGGTGCCTCGCATGTCCCCGGGATATAGTTGGGCCCGCACACAATTGCTGTCGACCGAAGCGCGCCCGTTCTCATCCGCCGTCATCTCGATGAGCTGGGTCGTGGAGGGATACCAGGCGAACTCGGCCGTGATGCGGGACATCTGGTCCAGCATGACGGGGCCGATCACATTCGGCGTCACCAGCGCGGCGGATCTCAGGCTGTCGGGATAGCCGAAATCCGGCTGGGCATAGACGGGACCGACATGGGTGCGGATGTCGACCGGCTCTCCGGCCTCGTCGAACAGGCGCAGGTCGCTAAAAGTCATCCTTCCAGCCTGGACGAAGCTCCTCAGGTCCGCAGGGATGGCCAGAATGGCGGGCGCGCCGAAAAATTCGAATGTCGGCGCGTCTCCGAATATCTGGTCCGTCGTCGCGGGGGGCAGATCCGCTGGCGCTGTCACTTTGTCGATGTCGCGGGGCCAGTGGCTGCCTTCGGGGGCGAAACTTGCCTGCCGGTCCACCAGTGGGGTCAGGACGGTCGTACGACGGGAGGGCAGTTGCTGCCCATCGACCATCAGCGTCGTTTCCCGCGTGACCACCTGGCGAATTACCCATCCGTCGGCGCGATCCAGAACGGCGAGCCCGGCGATACGGTGGCCGCGCGTGCGCCAGCGGCGGGGATCATTGGCATCGGGGGCGGTGTCTGGCCCGACACCCCCAGCGAAGGCAACGCGCACCTCCGTGTCGGTCACCCCTGTCACGCGCACATCGACGTTCCGGTAGCTGCCAAGTTCCGGCAGGGTGGTGGTCCAGCCGTCCTCGGCCTGGACCGTGATCGGGAAGGCGGGGCTGGCGAAGGGATCTGAGAGGGCGGCGTGCAGGAGCCCGGCCTTGGCACCGGCGCCCCGTTCCACCTCGGGCGCGGCACTGGCGAAGTTGCGATCCGCATGGTCGCGGGCGATCGTCGTGTCATAGCCCGCCCGTTGCAGGGCCGTTAGAGCGTCCGACCACTGCCTTGGCGCTGAAGAGCTGGTGTATTCCCCATCCTCCCGCAGCTCCACGCGCGTTTGGATCGTGTGAACCGCGTCTTCCGTCGCCGTCACGTCCAGGTAAGCGTCGAGACAACGGCCATAGAGCGCGTCGAAGGCCAGCGGGCGCGCCTCGTCACCCACGGACAGGCTGTAACTTCGCGTGCTCTCCGGGTCTGGCCGGAAGATCACGGGTTCGGAAAGGGCCGGGCCGGCCCAGAGCAGCGGTGCGATTACGACGACTAAGCGCATGGGAATTCCTTTCATGGTCAGCCGAAATCACCATTGATCCACATCCAGAGCACTGCCGCCATCCCTGCCATCGTCAGCAGCAGGTAGGCGCCCACCACCGGCGCGACGATCGGCCAGATCAGGCCGTAGAGAAACCTATGGCGACGAAAGAACGGGCGTCGTTGCCCGTCCGTGTGCGCGAAGGCCAGGGCGATGACGCCGATCACCGCGATCCCCTGCCAGCCGCGAAGCAGGAGGGTCAGCCCACCCTGTGCGACGGGGATCATGTCGGACTGCAAATCGGGCGCAGGGTGTCGGCCGTCAGCCGATCCCGTGCAATGGCGGCTGTGTCGAGGCTGGCCGGCAGGCCCGTTTCCGTCAGTGGATCACCCATTCCATCCCCCCCTGGCCGTCCTGCGGCGCGGGACCGAAGCGGTTGTCATGCGGGTCGCCCTTTCGCGCCAGCAGCACGACGAGCCAGATCGTCGAGACAAGCGACACCGCCGGAAACCCCAGCATGATGGTGTAGATCCAGCCTTCGGAGTTGCCGAAGGTGGGGATCTCCGCCATCGGCTGCGCGGTCAGGCCGCGAACGGCGAAGGCACCGACGAGGAAGATCAGCGACGCGATGCCCGGCAACAGCAGCCACCAGCCGCGCCGGTTCACGTCGTGCAACCGCCGCCACCCCGCCGATGTCATTGGCAGGATGGTGACGACGACAAGGAACACGCCAAGAGGATGCCGACCGTCGAAGAGGATGTAATCCAGCGCCCCGGTGACCCAGGTCGCGATCACGAGGGCCAGCACAAAGAACCAATATTCCGCGCGAGAGGCCCGTCCGCCGAAGCGGATGAACTTGCGCAGGCAGGTGCGGAGAGCTCGACCGAACGTCATTCCGGCCCCACCGGCAGGTCGGTCCGGATCAACGAGCCGTCCTGCCACAGATCGCGCACGACCGGGCGGCCATCCTGATAGTAGGTGGTGTAGCCGTCACGGACGCCGTCGCGCCAGGCCTGCACCTCGTCCACCGCACCGTCGCGGGCGAAAATGTAATGCAATCCGTCTTCCTCGCCCATGTCATAGTGGAGGACGTCGGCCGGATGACCATCTGCGCCGATGATGGTCCAGCGCCCGTCGCGCTTGTCTTCGGCGTAGCTGCCGGAGTGGAGGTCCTCGAGGTTCCCGGAGATCTCCTGCCACGGGCCGGTCTTTTGGCCCATGTCGTATTGCCCCACTTCGAGTATCTCGCCAGCGGGGGCAAAGGATTCATACGGCCCGTCCAGCGTTCCGGCGGCATAGGTCACGCGCATCCGCACCTTTCCGTCCAAGCCCAGAGTGCGTTGTTCGCCGTCCAGCCGCCCCTGGGAGTCGTAGGTCTCCAGTTCCACTAAAGGCGTCGTCTCTTCTCGCCGCCATTCGCCGACACGCTTGCCTCGGTCGTACATGCCCCGGTCCAGAACCTTGCCGTTCCATGTGCGGGTGAAGAGCCCGTCGGGCTGGTTGTCGACATAGGTGAAGCGGGTCACGTCGCCTTGGATCGGGTCCGTGCTGATGTAGAGCCCCTGCATCTGGCCGTCGATCACCTCTGACCGGTCGATCAGTTCGTCCTTCAGGTGACGGGTGGTCAGGCGATAGCCCTCGGCCCTGATGTCTGTTTCGGTGAAGTCCCCCTCGTATTCCGTCAGTTTCTCGCCCCATCCATGGCCATCGACCTGCACGGGTTCGCGCACCAAGATCAGCGTGTCGTCCTTCCAGCGCCGTTCGCGCAGGAAGTCGCCCGCATCGCTGTATTCGGCCTCGCGCGTCAGCACGCCCTCGCGCGACCAGCGCCGCGACAGGCCCACCTCGCGTCCATCGTCGAAATGCCGCAGGGAACGGCGCGCTCCGGATGGCCAGAACTCGATATGCGGCCCGACGGGTTTCCCCATGTCATAAGCGCCCTGCATAGTCAGGTTGCCATCACGGTCATAGTCGCGGAAGTCGCCGTCGCGCTCTCCATCGGTCCAGTGTACTTCGGCGGCAAGCTGGCCGTTTTCGTGGAATTTTCGCTCGACCCCATCTATGCGGCCCGCGACATAGAACTGCTCCTCTTCCAGCTGCCCAGAGGGGTAATAGAGCCGCCAGGGACCATCCAGTTCGCCACCGCTGCGCGTGATTTCCCGCGCAAGCGTGCCGTCGTCGTAGAAGTCCCTCTGCACGCCATCTGCGACTTGGGCGAAGGCGGGCGTCGCGAGACAGAGAAGCAGGGCTGCGGTGCGGATCATTGCGGCGCCTCCTCCGGCACGGGAAGGTCGGGGAAGGTCACGGTGAAGCTGCGGGTGAAGGGATCGGGGCGGCTGACGGCGTGCAGGATGCGGGCGGGCGTGCCTGCGACCCGCAGCGTGCCATCCGGGAAGATCGCCCAGTTGATCTTGTCGGACAGCGCCAGGCCCCGCCCGTTAGGGGTGACCAGCGCCAGCGCGTCGCCATGGGCGTCCACGAAGCGGATTTGGTCGATCAGTTGCGCGTAGGTCAGCTCGGGCGAGATATCCAGCGCCTCGAAGTCGATCCGCCACGGGCGGTCGGGATCAGGCTGCGCCTCGGCGTCCTCCCAGGTCACGGTGGCGTCGCAGGTCAGAGTCACGTCCTGCGTGCCGTGTTCATAGAAATGCGTGCGGATGCCATCGGGCGTCTGCATCTGCAACAGACGGGTGCCGCCGTAGCCATCGGTGTTCGGGGTGGCCTCGGCAAAGACCGCCTCCGTTTGCGGCAGCGCGAACTTTGCGGAGCAGCGTGCGGCCTGAAGGCTGCCCATGCGGAAGTGCAGCGCGGCGACATCCAGCCCCTCGGGGCGCACATCTTCCAGGCGCGGCGGCGGGTCGCCCTTGAACAGCAGCACTTTGTCGGGGGCCCGGTCAGGGTCCGTGCGCCGTCCGTTGTCGGTCTGGAACGTCATCTCGCGCGTGGCGGCGGGAGTGTCGGCGTGGCGGTTCACCCGCACGGACAGCGTGGGCGCGGATGCGTCCGTCTGGATCGCCACCCGGATACCGCTGTAATCGGGAGAGGCGATGCGGCGGGCAAGGCTTTCGGCCGGCGTCAGCCAGCCCGGCCCGCGATCGGCGGCATAGATCATGCTGCCCGCGTCCGTCTCTGCGTCCACGGCCCACATGAAGTCGTCGCCCTCACGCCCCGACAGGATCAGGTCGAACCCCTCGTCGGTTGGCGACAGCGTCGCGGTGGCGCCGTTCTTAGTCACCTCGGCATAGCCGGACTCGTCGGGGGTCAGCGTCATCGTGAAGGGCGTCGCCGGATACCACGCCACCTTCGCCCGGATCTCGGTCGCCTCTAGCACATCAGGTAAGATCTGCTTCTGCTCTGTCGGGATCAGGAGGGTAGAGGTGAAGGACGGATCGCCATCTTCCTCGTGATAGTTCGGCAGGGTGATGGGCGGCAGTGCCAGCATCGGCATGTCGACCGGCCGATCGCCCCGGAACACTTGCGGACCGCTTAGCACCAAGCGCCCGGTATTGGCCATGATCTCATGCAGGTGGGTGAAATCCAGCGACAGCAGGTCGTTCTCCAGGCGCACGCGCCCCCGATCGTGCGGGAAGATATCGTCCTCGGTCGGGAGCGGCTCCGTCGCGGGAAAACTGTCGGGCATGGTCTGCCAGTCAGGCGTTTCAAAAGTGTAATCAGCATGGAGCGGGAAGGGATAATCCTGCGGTGCCATCGCCAGGGTGGTACGCAGGGTGGTGCCGTCATCGGCCTTCTGATCGGTTGTCATGACGATACGGCGCAGCCAGCCCTCGTCTCGATCCAGCACCGCAACCCCCGCGAGGCGAAACGAAGCATCATCGCCCGAATACCGCAGGAACAGGCTGTCATCCGTGACATGGGTTACCGTCACCATGACGTCCGGCACGCCCGAGAAATCCGCGATGGTCGTGCTCCAGCCCTCCCTTGCCTCGAGACGGGCGGGGGGCAAGACGGCACCGAACTGCTGGCTAAGCCCCGTCAACATCTCTTGCGGGACATCTACGGTCCCGTGCGGCGTAACTTCGGTGATGATCCCGGCGTTCAGCGTGGCATCAAATCCATCCGCCATGGCCTGCCGCATGTTGTCGGGAAGCGGCCCCTGGGTGCCGTAGGTTTCGCCTGCGACCACCGTCTGAAACCATAGCGGCAGGATGTGCAGCGTTTGCGCATCGACGACTTGCATTCTGGTCAGCGACGAGATGCGCTGGGTGGCATAGCTATAGTCCGGTGGTTCGCCCTCGCGGCCTGGGCGGACGGACATCTCCATCCGCCAGGTGCGCGCCGCGCCGGGCTGTGGATCGAAGGTCACCGTTTCCGCATAAGCGGCACCGCTGATCAGAGCAAGGATCGGGCCCAGCCCGAGTGTTCGATAGGTCATCCATCCCCCTTGTGAGTCAGCGCGACGCTAACAGACAGGTTCCGGATGTGAACCCAGGCCATTGGTTATGCTCGGATTATTGCCGGGCATAGGATGGTGGCAAGCGGTTTCCGTTCCGCATCCTCCCCGCCCTCTTCTTCATCCTCCTGTCCGCAGCATCGCTTCATGCCGATGAACACATCCGCAGCTTCATCAGCGAAATCACGATAAACGGCGCTGGCGGTCTGCAGGTGACTAGACGCTGGACGTGCAGGCCGAAGGGCCGCACATCCGCCACGGCGTCTTCCGGGATCTGCCGCTGACGAAGGACTGCATCCGCTGGGGCGGGTTCGAGCTGGTCGAGGCCACGAAGGACGGCGCCCCGGTGGTCACCCGCATGCAGCGCCCGGCCGACATGACCGCGCTCTTCGGCACCCTGCTGCTGGGGCCGCGCCACGCTTGACGCCGCGAAGAGGTGCGACCACCTCACTTTGGATTGGCTCCGGCCGATCACTACCGTTGGCGCGGGCGGCAAGAGCGGGTACCGGCCTATCGGATGTGCCGGCATCTAGTGTGCGGCTGATCGGCTCCTATCTACGAGACCATGAGCTCACCACCCATCACCGGCCCGATCCTGTTCCTGGACGATATCGACGACACCTCGGTCAAGATCGCGGCGCTCTTCATTGCTCCGAGAGGCGTCTTGGTCCCTCAAGTGAGGGTAGACGGGGTATGCTTTCCCGCTAGGCGCCTAACAGAGTTCAACCAGGCGACTGTCTGGCGCGTGCGGTTCGACCTTCCTCTTGGCGGCCGGTCGGAATACGAGTGGAACGGCACCCGCTATCCAGTGTGCTGCGATTTCTCGGGCAAGCCCCGCATCGCCTACGTATCGTGTAACGGGGAAGAGATCGGAGACCTGCTCCGCGAAGGCTCCGAGCGGAACGCCATGTGGGCTCGCCTAAGGGACGACCATCAGGCGCAGGAGTTCGCACTTCTGCTTCATGGCGGCGACCAGGTGTATGCAGATGAGGTCACCGAGGGGCACGCCCTCAGCAAGGACTGGCCGGACGACATCCCAGAGGACCCGTCGCACGAGGAATTGGCCGATCTCCGTGAGAATCTGAGGGAAGCTTTCTTCGAGCGCTATGCGACGCTCTATGCTTCGCCGGAATTTTCCTGGCTCGCCGCGCGTGTGCCGTCGCTCATGCAATGGGACGATCACGACATCTGCGATGGCTGGGGATCCCTGTCATCGTCCAAGACGCATTCCGGCGTGGGTCAGACATTGTTCTCGGCCGCGAGAGAGAGCTTCCTTATTTTCCAGCATGCTGCAGTCGATGGCGATCTGCCCGGCCGCTTTGCTGACGAGGATGGTCAGCACCTCGGCTGGGCCGTGCGCACCCCAGGGTTGCGGATTGTCGCTCCGGATCTGCGCTCCGAGCGAAGCCGCCGCGCGGTCATGGGGCAAGGCGGCTGGCAGATGATGGAGGAGGAGGCGAAGCGGCCGGCACCCGGGCATACGTTTCTCATGTCGAGTGTTCCCCTCCTGGGGCCACGGCTGTCGATCCTCGAGGCGCTGATGGTGATGGTGCCGAGCATGCAGAAATACGAGGACGATCTTCGCGACCAGTGGCAGAGCCGCGCCCATCGCGCGGAGTGGCGCCGAATGCTGCGGCTCGTCCGCTCCATGGCGCTGCAGGACGGACAAAGCCTTACGGTGGTGTCGGGAGAGATCCACCTCGCGACGCGTGGGAGCATGGATCTCGGTCAGGGCCAGCGGATCCAGCAGCTGGTCGCCTCAGGAGTCGCGCACCGCGCACCGCCGAAAGCCTGGGCCAACCTGCTGGGCACATTGTCATGGCTGGGTGAGTCGCCACTGAGTGGGCATCCGATCCGCATCGAGCGCCCACCGGGGCACGCGTCGCGCTACGTGGCCGAGCGGAACTATCTGATGCTCGAGCGCAAGGCAGACGCCTGGATCGCGACTTGGGAATTCGAAGAGAGCGGAACCACGGATCCGTTGCCCCTCTGAGCGCCGGGCCGCAACATCAGCCAAGCGCACCAATGCCGCGCAGCGGCTTAGTCCTCCCGCCCTTCGTGCCGGAGCCTGGCGTTCTGCTGCGTCTTGCACGAATGTCGCAGTAGCGCTGGCTCTCGCCCGGCAGGTCGCGAAAAATCGCGCTGTCGCTGGCGTCCGTGGCGATGTCGCTTCCCGCCATGTGATCCAACGCGCCAAAGATAGCATCCTGCGAACGAGGCCCTGCGTCCCTTGGCATGCCGACATGCGGCGCCTCGCCCGTGCAAGATCTATGGAGGAGACGCACATGAGCAATATCGGGGTTGTTTACACCGGTCCGGGGGCCGTCGAGGTTCAGAAAATCGAGGATCCGAAACTTCAGGCCCCAAATGGGCGCAAACTCGCGCACGCGGTTATCCTGAAGGTTATCTCGACCAACATCTGCGGCTCCGACCAGCACATGGTTCGCGGGCGTACGACCGCCGAGCCGGGCCTCGTCTTGGGCCACGAGATCACAGGGGAGGTGATCGAGATCGGGTCGGATGTCGAAATGCTGAAGGTCGGGGATATCGTCTCGGTTCCGTTCAACGTGGCCTGCGGCCGCTGCCGGTGCTGCCGCGAGGGGGACACGGGCGTCTGCCTGACGGTGAACCCGGAACGCGCGGGCGGGGCCTATGGCTACGTTGACATGGGCGGCTGGATCGGAGGCCAGGCCCGCTATGTCACCGTGCCGTACGCGGACTTCAACCTGCTGAAGTTCCCGGACAGAGACCAGGCGCTGGCAAAGATTCGCGACCTGACCATGCTCTCGGACATTCTGCCCACCGGTTTCCACGGAGCCCTGCAGGCGGGCGTCGGCGTCGGCTCTATCGTCTATGTCGCGGGCGCGGGCCCCGTGGGCCTTGCGGCGGCAGCCTCGGCACGCATTCTCGGCGCCGCGGTGGTGATGATCGGTGACTTCAACAAGGAGCGTCTCGACCACGCGGCCAAGGTTGGCTTCACCCCGGTCGACCTCTCCAAGGGCGACAACCTGCCGGAGATGATCGCGGAGATCACCGGCTCTCCCGAGGTGGATGCGGCGATCGACGCGGTCGGCTTCGAGGCGCGCGGTCATTCGGGAGGAGAGCAACCGGCCATCGTGCTGAACCAGATGATGGAAATCACCCGCGTCGCGGGCGGCATCGGCATTCCCGGGCTCTATGTCACCGAAGATCCCGGCGCGGTGGACGACGCGGCCAAATCCGGCAACCTCTCGATGCGGTTTGGTCTGGGTTGGGCAAAGGCGCAGAGCTTCCACACCGGTCAAACCCCCGTGCTGAAATACAACCGCCAGCTCATGCAGGCGATCCTGCACGACCGCCTGCCGATCGCGGACATCGTCAACGCGACGATCATGCCGCTGGACCAGGCTGCGGAGGGTTACAAGAGCTTTGACAGCGGTGTCGCGAAGAAGTTCGTCCTCGATCCGCACGGTATGCTCGCGTCTTGACCCTTGGTCAGTCGCCGGCCCGCCGCCCCAAGGAGCGGCGGTCATCTCATCTGCTGCGTTTTGCTTAAGGCTGCGCGGGAAATCTTTCACGGGTGCCGGTTCTTGGGAACGCGACGATCTCGACTTTCACCACCAGCATCACAGCCCTGCCACCGATACGCCCGTCCGCTGAGGGCTGGCATCAGCCGAATGCACATGCAGCAAAGCGCGGCTTGGCAAAGGCAGCGCCGGGACCTGAGCGGCCTTGCGGCGAGACAAGATTATCTTGTGGTAGAGGGCAGGGGCCTCGGCACAACAAGTTGCGATCAGCCCCCAATCTCTGTTCGCTTGCTCCCAATGGCCATAAGTTGCGGCGATTTACTGCCAGTTCAGTCTGGTCACCTCTTGGACTTCAGTGCCTGCACAAGACTGTCACCTCACCCGGCGCGCCTCACGCGCGCCTCGTCGAAGGTGTCTATCGCGCTACCTCCGCAAAAAACTCGCGATGGAAAGTCGTACCAGTTTACATGGGAAGAGAGCGATGACGCGCAGGTTGGTGAACCTCGGGAGCGGTTTCTGGAATGTCCGTTGCACCATGAAGCTGGCCGGAATCGTCAACGTCGGGACGCAGGTCTCGATCGTTCGGCTACAGAGCGGCCGTTTCGTATTTCTCGACAGCTACACGCTAAATGGGGAAATCCGCGACCTCGTCATGGAGCTGACGCAGGATGGAAGTCTGGTGGAAGCGGTCCTCAATCTTCATCCATTCCACACGCTGCACTGCGCCGCCATGGCACGGGATTTTCCGGCAGCGAAATTCTATGGCTCGGAGCGGCATCATCGTGTCTGCCCCTCGGTGCCCTGGGAAACCGAGCGCGTGGAAAGCGCAGTGGTGGCAGAGAAGTACTCTCGAGACCTGCAATTTTCGCTGCCGCAAGGCATCCAGTACTTCTCCGAAAACGAGAAGGTGCACGCAGGCTCGCTCTTGGCCTTTCACCCGGCCAGCGGATCGCTCCACGTTGACGACACGCTGAATGTTCTGCCTGTGCCAGAGGCTCTGCGCGGGTACATACCGCGGCTCGTCCTGCATCCCACGCTAGGGGCGGCGATGAATGCCGAGGACGGCGCAGCTGAGAGGTTCTGCCGCTGGCTCGAGGAAATCGGGGCGCGATGGTCTGGCACGAAGTCCGTCTGCGCCGCTCACAACGGGGTCGCACGTTTTTCTGAGGGCGATTTCGAGCAAGTCATGCGCGGCCTCGCAGCACGAACCCGGAAAAAGCTAGCTGCTTAGCCGTGCTCCGGGCCCGCGCTGCAGACCTTGCTAGATGCCCATGACCCGCAATTCGGTGGCGGACTCCGGGATGACGAAGGTGCCATCCGCGTTCGCCTCGACCTTGCGCCCGTTGCCGAGCACATAGCGTTGGTGGGTTCCATCAGATTGCCGAAACACGGTGACGGCGTGGCCGACTTCGTCTTCGCATTCCATGATGTGAATGTTGGTCCATTCGGCTGACATGTCTTCCTCCAGCGCAGTGATGCCGTCGCTCGATGTCTTGCCTGCAGCAGTGTTCTGCTTTCTTCCAACGTCGGCGATAAGACCCGATCTCGGCAAGGGGAGATTTCAACCTCAGGCAGATTACGCTAGCTTCTGCGCGAGGTATGACCTTTGAGTAAATGCCCAAAGTGGGGCGTGGCAAGTCACGTGTTCGTCATTTGTTCTTATGCGCGTAAGGATAATTATGTTTTATATACGCTTCCAAGGTTCGCGCGAAGCCGCTAGATCGCGAGGTCTGATACTGGGTCTCAGGGCCTTCATGCCACATCAGTAAGCTGTGTTTCCTGCTTACAGTTTTGCTAGGGTCAGGACAGTAAATGACGAGAGCCGCGAGGGCGATGGCTGAGAGGAACACCTTGGGGCATCGGTCATAGCGGGTCGCGACGCGCCTCCAGTCCTTGAGCCTGCCGAACATGATCTCGATGCGGTTGCGCCGCTTGTATCTGCGCTTGTCATATTTGACCGGCGTCTTGCGTTTCTTCCGGCCTGGGATGCAGGCGCGTATCCTTTGTCCTGCAACGCTTCTCTGAACCAGTCAGCGTCATAGCCACGATCCCCGAGTAGCCATTTGACGTTTGGTAGGCGACTGAGCAGCGCCCGTGCGCAGATGGCGTGCAGCTTGGTGTTCATACCGCCTTTGGTTCGACCAATCAGGCGACCAAGCACTGGTAGGAGTGGGCTCGGAAGGCCCGATCGCTGCGGTCAGTACTGACACCCGGTTCGAGGAGCATGACCACCCGCCGAACCGGCGCTGTACTCCTCAACGGCGGACAAAGCCGACCTTCGACGAACGGCAACTTTCGGTGCGCGGCAGAAACGATGGTTTTTGAACACGGGCTGCGGCGAACCCGCGCCCATTTGCCGACTGAGCGTCAATCAAACGTCGGGCTATGGGGGCCATAGAAAGCAGCCGCTCCGGGTGGAGGCGCGCCGCTTCCCTGCCCTTGACAGCTTCGGCGAAAAGGCGCTCTCGCCCGCCATCCATCCGAGAATGCGCCGGAACATTGCGCCCTACCTGCCCGTTTTACCGGACACATCAGGAGGAGATGTCACAATGCATGAGAACTCGACAATGATTTCGTCCAACAAGGTCAACGGCACGGCGGTCTATTACCGCACCGGCGAGCACATCGGCACGATCGACCACCTCACCATCGACAAGGCGAGCGGCAAGGTGGCCTAGGCGGTGATGGGCTTCGGCGGTTTTCTGGGGATGGGTGAAGACCACCACCCGATCCCCTGGGTCAAGCTGAGCTACGACACCAGCCGTGGCGGCTATGTGACCGACATCACGTCCGAGCAGCTGGAGGGCGCGACGGGACGACTGGCACCGCAACCGCGACTGGGAGGCCCGCACGCACGACTACTACGGCGTGCCAAACTACTGGGTTTGAATAGACCCCCAACCAGGAGCAGAAAACGCGTGGGCCCGGCCGCGAGACCGGGCCCTGGCATTCTTGAATGCTGCCCGTTTGAGAGACGCGCTACACTGCGAGGTGTCATCCAAGGCAACTCATCAGCCCTCGCCCTCGTCGAGCCGGTCCACCGCCCACCCTACGCTGAAGCCGTGTAGCACCGTCGACAGAACGATCACTAGCGACACCAACGACCAGATTTCGGCCTCATTAGCAAATTCCACATGGCTCGCCGCATAGGCGAGGTAGTAGATCGAGCCGATCCCCCGCACACCGTATATGGCCATCACGGCTCGGTCGCGCCAGCCGATGCCCGTGCCCAGAAGCGCCAGCCAACCCGCCAGCGGCCGGACGATCAGCAGCAGGAGCAGCGCCACGACAAGATGCGTCCAGGTCAGGTCCGCAAAGAGGCGCGGCAGGGCACTGCCCAGAGCCACCAACAGCACCGCCGTCAGTGCATGTTCGATGCTCTCCGAGAAGCCGTGCAACCGGCGGTGAAAAACATGGTCCCTCTCCACCCGGCGAAGCGTGAGCCCCATGACTGCAACTGCGATGAAGCCGTAGCCCTCGACAAGTTCGGTCGAGCCGTAGCAGAGCACGATGCCTGCCAGTGCCAGCACGCCGGCGGCGGTGTCGGCCAAAACCGCGCCGCGCGGGACTGAAAACAGAATGATCCCCAGCAGCCGCGCGCCGAGCCAGCCGGCCCCCGCCCCGACCACGGTCCGGTAGAGCACGTCCCGCAGCAGCCACTCGGCCCCCCATGTCGCCGGTGTCAGCCCTTCTGCCGCGACGAGCAGGCCAAGGTAGACAAAGGGGAACGCCAGCCCGTCGTTCAGCCCCGCCTCGGTGGTCAAGGCAAAGCGCACGGGATGCTCCTGACCCTGCTGCGGCGGGCCTACCTGCACGTCGGAGGCCAGTACCGGGTCGGTCGGCGCCAGCACTGCTCCCAACAGGATCGCCCCCGCCAGCGTCAGTCCGACAAGCCCGGTGCCGAGCCAAGCCACAGCCATGATCGTCAGCGGCATGGCGATCCCCAAGAGCCGCCA
The DNA here is from genome assembly GCF_010499845.1 of Salipiger sp. PrR007. Taxonomy (NCBI): domain Bacteria; kingdom Pseudomonadati; phylum Pseudomonadota; class Alphaproteobacteria; order Rhodobacterales; family Roseobacteraceae; genus Salipiger; species Salipiger sp. PrR007. The sequence goes on from NZ_JAAGOZ010000047.1 coordinate 13,807, forward strand.
GGTGGGGCGCCAGCGCCGCCAGGTTCCGAGCTCGTCGATGCGCATGCCCGCACCGAAGAGGGCGACAATCACCGCCATCTCGCTCATCAGCTCCCAAGGGAGCGGGCTCTGCCGCGGATCGGGCATCGGCGCGGCGCCAGGAAACAGCAGCGCTGCCCCGGCCCCGAAGAGGATCATCAAAGGCGCCGCTGCGGGTTCTCGCCGGGAGACCAGGCGCGGCAGCCATTGCGCAAGGATGACGATAAGCCCGCCGATCGCCAGCGTGAGGTGATAGGGCGCAAGCTCGAAAAAAGGCTCGGAGGTCATCGAGGGGGTCCTGAGTGAGGCATCGCATTGTCATGAACGCCTCAGGAGCCCATTCGTGTCCCGCCAAGCGAGCCTCTTGCCTCATTTCTTTCCACGAGAACGAGCCTGAGATGAACTGGTAGCAGCGTTTGGGGTTGCCTTCTCCCGGCCTCAGCCTCCTCATGCGTCATGACAAGCTGGATCGCGTTGGCGTCATACTGGATGTCCAACTGGCCATAGTCGACCGCGATATTCCTTTCGCCGATTCCGAGGATGGCGCCCACGCTCAGGACCACGGCTGTGATCTGTCCATCCTCGATGCGACAAAATTCTTTATACTCCGATTGTATCGCTCGAAGCGCCGCCGGGATCCCGTCCCCCGATTTGCGCTCAAGTCCGGAAAGCTCCCGAAATCGCCAAGGCAGCGATGCGGGAAGTTTTTGGAGTTATGCCCAGGACCCCTGAGAAGACCATCCATGGAGATGGAGCCTGTTTCGAAAACGGGATCAAGCTGTACAGAGCAACAAGCCACATCAAATTCGTGAAATCCGAAGGTTTGAATATCTAAGAAATCGAATGGAATCTACTGGGACGGGCAGAGGTCAGGATAATCTAAATTTCTGCAATGTTTCATGACATACGAAATGAGATAAGCCGGAGTTCCAAAACCGTTGGGAACCCTGGCTCCTGATCTACGTTTGAGGTGTAGCTCATTCAGGAGGCCTTGCCTTGGAGAGAGAATTGACACGGTGCTCTGAGTCGTTTGGCGAGGGACCAGAACGCGACGGGCCTGTTGCTGTTGCGCTGAGAGCTCTCAGAAAGGGAGCATCCAAGGAGGATGTAGTCCGGCAACTCACTGCAGCGATCTCCAAGGTTGATCTTCTTCCGGAAACTCTCGCTCTGGCTCTTCGCGATACTGCTCGTGAGGATCTCTCAATTGCGCGACTCGTTGAAGGTCATGCCAATGCTCTGCAACTTGCCAGAAGCTATGGCAAGGCAGCGTTCAAGTGCAAGATTGAGGCGGAAGCGGCAAATGGAACCATATTAGGTGTTTGGGGAGCAGATGTGCCATCAACCCCTGTCTCGGCAACCGGCGGTGGCAGGCTCTCTGGGGCTAAACGTTTTGCATCCGGGCTTGGGGTCGTAGATTTAGCGTTCGTCACCGCGGGTGCAGGTAGCGAACAGCAGCTCTTCGTCATTGATGCGTCGCAGAGCCAGCGTCACGATCACGGGTCGTGGCACATGGTGGGCATGCAGGCATCCCAATCGGGAACATTCCTCTGTGAAGGACTGGACGGTGAACCACTTGGGTCTGCCGGCGACTATACTAGGGAACCACATTTCGCGGGCGGCACCTGGCGCATAGCGGCTGTCTCTCTGGGGGGCATCGTGGGCTTGCTGGATCGCTGCAGTGCGGTCCTGCGCGAGCGCGGTCAGTTCGCCGCAGAGGGGCACCTCTACCGGCTTACCCCTGTGACACTTAGAGCAGTGTTGGCATGGCCTGCGGTACTGCGCGCGGCGCGCATCGCCGAGGGGGCCGCCGGGGCTGGATCGCCCGATCGGGCCGCAACTATCTCCATTGGCACACGGTTGCTCACCGAGGAGCTCGGGCAAGACACCATTTCGGCAGCCGAGCGCTCCGTAGGGCTTGCCATGTTTGCCGACGACAATGCCACCGGACGCTATGCCCGCGACCTTGCGTGCTACCTCCGGCAAGCGGCGCGTGATGCCTTCATGCTTGGCGCAGGGCGCGCGATGCTCGGACAGCCGAACGGGCTTGCGGGGTGGCTCGATGATCCCTTCTGAGCATCATTGCAATTCCCGAGAGATCACCGCCGCAGAACTGGCCGGGCAGCGCGCGATCGTCGTGCTTGCACCGCACCCCGATGACGAGGCGCTCGGGTGCGGCGGCCTGCTTGCCCATGCGTTCGCGAGCACTGGCGCGCATGTGGTCCAGATGACCGACGGTGCGGCCTCGCACCCCCGTTCAACCCAATGGACCCCGGAGCGACGCGCCGAGCTGCGGGCGCATGAACTGTTGGTCTCGGTACGAGAGCTCGGAGGCACCGAGAAGGACATCACCAGGCTCGATCTTCCCGATGCAGGGATGACCTCGCAGGCTCTACCATTTCTGTCGCTCGCCCAAGACGTTGCTTGCCTCATGTCCCGGCTTGGGGCGCGCACGTTGCTGGCCACGGCGCCGACCGATCCCCATTGCGACCATCAGGCCACCGCCGCTATTGCCCGCCTTGCTGCGCGGCTCTCGGGGGCGCGTTTGCTCTATTACCCCGTCTGGTCGCGCTGGAAGGTGCCCGACTTTCGACAGCGCCTCGCGCCAATGCAAGAGTATCGGTTCGACACCTCATCCGTGCGTCGCAGCAAAGCCCGCGCCATCGCGGCGCATCGCAGCCAGCACGGTGAGATCATTTTGGACGACTCAGAAGGATTCAAGCTGGACCCTGCCTTCGTCCAAATGTTCGTCGAAGCCGATGAAATCTTCTTCGAAGAGCTAGCATCATGACCGCCGTGGCTCTCAACCATCTTACCGCTCTTTACGCCGCCGACGACGATCCGTGGAGCTTCCGCAGCAGCCTCTACGAACAAGAGAAGTTCCGCGCGACCTGCGAGGCTCTTCCGCGAGCGGGGTACCGCTCGGCGCTCGAACTCGGATGCGGAAATGGCGAGCTTGCGCGTCACATCGCGCCCCGCTGCAATCATTACACCGGCGTCGATGCCGTCGAGACAGCCCTGAAGGCAGCCCAGCGTACGGTGCCGCAAGGTCGCTTCCTGCGGAGCTTCCTGCCCGCGCCGTTACCGAACGGTGCGCATGACCTCATCCTGCTGTCGGAAATCCTCTACTTCCTCGACGCTCCGGGGATCCGCAGCCTCGCCATGCAAATCGATAAGGCATGGCCCACGGCAGACGTGCTATGCGTCACATGGCTCGGGCCAAGCGGTAACACCCTGCAAGGTGCCGAGGCGCTGGCGTTTTACCGCGCCGCCAGCCGGCGCCGCTTCGCCTGCCAGCGCCAAACTGCGGATTACCGCATTGATCTTGCGGCTGGCCCCGCATGAGCCGCCTGAGTGTTACGGTCGTTAATGCGCACGCCTTCGCCGAATTAGGCACCGTCATCGTGGTCCCCGCGCGTAACGAAGAAGAGCGCATCGGCGACTGCCTGTCCCACCTCTTCGCGCAGGATGCTCCCATTCCAGCAGGGATCGTCCTTTGCGTGAACAACACCACCGACGAGACCGCTGCTCGCACCCTTGCGCAAGCACGCAGCCGTCGCCGTCCGCTGATCCTTGTTGAGGCGACCTTTGCCAGTGGTGGCGTCGGACGAGCCCGGCGCCTCGGCCACCGGATCGCCATGCGCGCCGCGCCGCAGGCCACCGTCTTCCTGTCGACCGACGCAGATTGCCTGCCCGCGCCCTGCTGGCAGCGCGAAATGGAAGCTGTACTGGCACGCGCGCCCGCCGTGCTGGGGCGGATCGACGTCTGCGGGCGGGAGCTTGCCTCCTTTCCCGCGAGCGTTCTGCTGCGCCAGCGTCAGGAAAACGCCTTCGCCGCGCTGGCCATGGAGTTCGAGCGGCTCATGGACCCGGCTGGGCCCGACGGTATCGGCCTTAACACCGCCGGCGGCGCCAACCTCGGGTTCCGCCGCGCGGCCTACCGCAGCGTCGGCGGCTACCGCCCTCTTGAAACCGGCGAAGACCGCGACATCATCAACCGGGTGCGCGCAGCCGGATTCCGCCCTCTTCGCGCCGAAAACGCGGTGGTGCTGGCCTCCATGCGCCGCGATGGGCGTGCTCCCGGGGGCATGGCCGATGAGATCGTCGCTCGTTTCCGTCATGGAGATTGCAGCGTAGATAGCGCACTCGCCCCATTTGAGGTGATGGTGGCACGTCACCTTGGGCACAATGCCGTCGCGCCCCGTCTCACCCTGGCAGGTGCGCGCGGTGATCTTCAGGCTCTTCAGAGCTGCGTAGAGGCCTTGCGGTTGCTCGCTTGTGTAGAAAGCCGTCGGCGCTACCTAGCCGGCCTAACGCCATTGAGCCCGGTACTGGCCGCGCCCTTGGCCACGCGTGGCGCCTCTCGCAAAGATAATCGGTAAGGATGGAACTGCGGCAAACTGTCGCGGGTTGTAAAGGCAATGACGGCGCGCACCGCCGCTCCATGCAAACCGAAGGAGGCAAGGATGACCGATCCTTCCAACGACACTCCGACGACACCTGCCGCAGAAAGTGCCGCGCGCGAGGTGCGCGACGATCTCCGGACCAAAGCCCGTGATACGGCAGAGGAAGTGAAAGAGCGTGCCAGCGGCTTCGAGGAAGACCAGCGCAGCCATGTGGCAGACGAGGTTTCGGACGTCTCGAACGCGCTTCGCAAAGCCGCCGAGGAGATGCGCAGCGGCTCTCCGCAGGAGCGGACCATGTCGCAGATCGCCACGACCCTGGCGGATGCATCGGAGTCAATTCGAGACAAAGACCTAGGCGAAATGGCAAGCGGCCTTTCGGACTTCGCGCGTCGCAACCCGATCGCTTATCTCGGCGGTGCCGCAGTTCTCGGTCTTGCCGCCGCGCGTTTCGCCAAGGCCGGCAAGAGCGGAGGCCGTTCGGGCCCGGCACCGGAGCCCGCGCCGCGCCCTGCGTCACCGACCAGCCCTGTGGATGCGGCCCGCGCCCGCGATCTTCCGGCGCAACCTACACCAACACCGACCGCGGCGAGCCCTGCCACCCCAGCGTATCACCGCCCGGAAGCGGAGGACATTTGATGCCGACCGAACAGACAACCGGAACCACCAATCTGGTGAGCAACATTATCGCACATGTCACCACGCTGGTGCGTAAGGAAATGGAACTGGCGCGCGCCGAGCTGGGCGAGAACCTCAACGGTGCCGCGACGGCGGTGGGCGTGATTGTCGCTGGCGTGGTCTTCACACTTGTCGGCCTCAACGTCATTGCGGCCGCGCTGGTGGCCGCTCTGACCGCAGCAGGCATTCATCCTTTCTGGTCTGCCGTGATCGTCGGCGGCGTCGCCCTCGTTGGTGAGCGTCACGAGCGGGTCATCTTGCGGGTGAGCTCTGCGCGCCAGAGATAGTCGGCACGCACTTTCAGGAGAGTT
>NZ_JAAGOZ010000048.1:0-18126 GCF_010499845.1 Salipiger sp. PrR007
CTGGTCACCGGCCGGGTGTGGAAGGGCACCGCCTTCGGCGGCGCCAAGGGCCGCACCGACGTGCCGAAGTTCGTCGACTGGTACATGGACGGCAAGATCGAGATCGACCCGATGATCACCCACAAACTGAAGCTGGACGAGATCAACCACGGCTTTGATCTCATGCACGAGGGCAAGTCGATCCGCGCGGTGGTGGAATACTGAACATGGAGGTGCTGGCGGAAAACCGGAGCTTCGACGGCAGGCAGACCGTCTACCGGCATGCCTCGGAGGCCTGCGGCTGCGACATGACCTTCGCGGTCTACCTGCCGCCGCAGGCGGAGCACGGGCCGGTGCCGGTGCTGTGGTACCTCTCGGGGCTGACCTGCACCCATGAGAACGCCATGACCAAGGGCGGCTTCCAGGAGCACGCGGCGCTGCACGGGCTGGCGCTGGTCTTTCCCGACACCAGCCCGCGCGGGCCGGAGGTGGCCGACGATGACGCCTACGACCTGGGGCAGGGGGCGGGGTTCTACGTCAACGCCAAGCGCGACCCGTGGAAGCCGCATTACCGGATGTACGACTACGTGACGCAGGAGCTGCGCGAGATCGTCGCCGGCATCGGCGGCATCGGCGCGCGGCACGGCATCACCGGCCATTCCATGGGCGGGCACGGGGCGCTGACGCTGGCGATGCGCAACCCGCATCTCTACGACAGCCTCTCGGCGTTTTCACCGATCTCGCATCCCACGCGCTCGGACTGGGGGCGCAAGCAGCTCTCGGCCTATCTCGGCGACGACGAGGGCTGCTGGGCGGCGCACGACTCGACGCTGCTGATGGAGGAGCGCGGCTGGAAGGAGGATATCCTGGTCGACCAGGGCGCCTCGGACCAGTTCCTTGAGCTCTTGCAGCCCGAGGCGCTGGCCGAGGCGATGACAAGACGGCGTCAGCCGGGGGTACTGCGGATGCAGCCCGGCTACGACCATTCGTATTTCTTCGTGAATTCGTTTGCCGGCGACCACGTCGCCTGGCACGCAGCCCGGCTTGCCTGAGTGCGGGCCCAGCAGAGGAGACAAGGCATGTATCAAGGAACGCTCGCAGCCGGACTTATTCTGGCCCTGTCGTCGGGGATGGCCCTCGCCGAGGGGGACGCGGCGAAGGGCGAGAAGGTGTTTCGCAAGTGCCAGGCCTGCCACATGGTGGGCGAGGGGGCGGAGAACCGCGTCGGCCCGGTGCTGACCGGCATCGTGGGACGCGAGATCGCCTCCGTGGAAGACTTCGACTATTCCGACGCGCTCAAGGAGCTTGCCGCCGCCGACGGGACATGGACGCCCGAGGAGCTCGCGGCCTTTCTCGAAAAGCCGCGCGATTTCGCCAAGGGCACCAAGATGTCCTTTCCGGGACTGCGCAAGGAAGACGAGCGCGCCGACGTGATCGCCTATCTCGCGAGTTTTGGCGGGGAGAGCTGATCATCGCACGCATTTAGATTTTCGGGTTCGGCGGGAGGAGAAGGAGCGCCGGATCCGGATGACCCGACACGGTCTTCACGTGATGCCGAAAGGCGGCCGGGACGGGGCCACGCGGCGGCAACGCCGTAAATCCAAGGGAGAAGGAAAGATGAAGAGACGGCTGCTTCTATCGTCTGGCGCGCTGCTTTGTGCCGCATCCATGGCGATGGCAAACGACGATCTGATGTCGCAGATGGACAACCCGAGCCAATGGGCGATCCAGACCGGCGACTATGCCAACCAGCGCTATTCCGAGCTGGACAAGATCAACAAGGAGAACGTCGGCGACCTGCAGGTCGCCTGGACCTTCTCGACCGGCGTGCTGCGCGGCCACGAGGGCTCGCCGCTCGTTGTCGGGGACACGATGTACGTGCACACCCCGTTCCCCAACATCGTCTATGCGCTCGACCTGAATGACCAGGGCCGGATCAAGTGGCGCTACGAGCCCAAGCAGGATCCGGACGTGATCCCGGTGATGTGCTGCGACACGGTGAACCGCGGCGTGGCCTATGCCGATGGCAAGATCTTCCTGCACCAGGCCGACACCAAGGTCGTGGCGCTCGACGCCGAGACCGGCGAGGTGAAATGGGAGGTGATGAACGGCGACGCCTCGAAGGGCGAGACCAACACCGCCACGGTGCTGCCGGTCAAGGACAAGATCATCGTCGGCATCTCGGGCGGCGAGTTCGGTGTGCGCGGCCATGTCACCGCCTACAACATGGAGACCGGCGAGCAGGAATGGCGCGCCTGGTCGATGGGCCCGGACGAAGAGATCCTGATGGATCCCGAGAACACCACTCACCTCGGAGAGCCGGTGGGTGCGGACTCGGGGACCAACACCTGGGAGGGCGACCAGTGGATGATCGGCGGCGGCACCACCTGGGGCTGGTATTCCTATGATCCCGAGGCCGACCTGATCTACTACGGCACCGGCAACCCCTCGACCTGGAACCCGGCGCAGCGCCCGGGCGACAACCGCTGGTCGATGACCATCATGGCGCGCGACCCCGACGACGGCATGGCCAAGTGGGTCTACCAGATGACGCCCCATGACGAATGGGACTATGACGGCGTCAACGAGATGATCCTCACCGACCAGGACTTCAACGGCGAGCCGCGCAAGCTGCTGACCCACTTCGACCGGAACGGCATCGGCTATACCATGGACCGGCTGACCGGCGAGCTGCTGGTGGCCGAGAAGTACGACCCGGCGGTGAACTGGACCACCGGCGTCGACATGGATCCGAACTCGGACACCTATGGCCGTCCGGCGGTGGTCGCCGAGTATTCCACCGAGCAGAACGGCGAGGACGTCAACTCGACCGGCATCTGCCCGGCGGCGCTTGGCTCCAAGGACCAGCAGCCGGCGTCCTATTCGCCCAAGACGCAACTCTTCTACGTGCCGACCAACCACGTCTGCATGGACTACGAGCCGTTCCGGGTGAGCTACACCGCCGGTCAGCCCTATGTCGGGGCGACGCTGGCGATGTACCCGGCGCCGGAAAGCCACGGCGGCATGGGCAACTTCATCGCCTGGGACAACATCAACGGCGAGATCAAGTGGTCGCTGCCCGAGCAGTTCTCGGTCTGGTCGGGCGCTCTGGCCACCGCGGGGGACATCGTCTTCTACGGCACGCTCGAGGGCTACCTGAAGGCGGTCGATTCCGAGACGGGCGACGAGCTCTATCGCTTCAAGACCCCCTCGGGGATCATCGGCAACGTGATGACCTACGAGCATGACGGCAAGCAGTACATCGGCATCCTGTCGGGTGTCGGAGGCTGGGCCGGCATCGGTCTCGCGGCCGGTCTGACCAACCCGAACGATGGTCTCGGTGCCGTGGGCGGTTATGCGGCCCTGTCCGACTACACCGCGCTCGGCGGTCAGCTGACGGTCTTTGCGCTCCCGGATTGATCCGCAGCGACCCGAGGCGCCGGCGGGAAACGCATCCCGCCGGCGCATTTCGCAAGAACATCTCACAGAGATCTCCAGGACGTATATGCCATGACCCGAAAGCTCACCCTCCTGACCGCCGCCGGCCTGCTCGCGGGCCTTCCGTTCGCGGGCGCGCTGAGCGCCGCCAACGTCTCCATGGAGGACCCGAATATCGCGGTGGATTACGAGGAAGGCGGTCGCTACTACACCGCGGACGGCGTTCCGACGTTCAACGTCGCCGAGGACGGCACCGTGGACTGGCCGACCTTCTCGGGCTTCCGCCGCTACCACGCCGAGTGCCACGTCTGCCACGGCCCGGACGGCGAGGGATCGACCTACGCGCCGGCGCTGAAGAACTCGGCGATCAACATGGATTACTACGATTTCGTCGACACCGTGGTGAACGGCCGCAAGAAGGTCGGCGCCTCCGAGAACTCGGTGATGCCCGCCTTCGGCACCAACCCCAATGTCATGTGCTATCTCGACGACATCTACACCTATCTCAAGGCGCATGGGTCCGGGGCCATCGGGCGCGGCCGCCCGGCGAAGAAGGAGGCCAAGAGTGAAACCTTCACAGAGATGGAAGATGCCTGCATGGGCTGAGCCCGCACGGGCCGGCCTGCGGGTCGCGGCGCTGGCGCTGCTTGTCGCCGGCGCGGCGGGCTCGGGGCAGGCGCAGACCTCCGACCTCGTCTCCAAGAGTGCCTTGCGGGTCTGCGCCGATCCCGCCGCCGATCCCATGTCGATGAAGGATGGCTCGGGTTACGAGAACCGGCTCGCCGAGCTCTTTGCCGAAAAGCTCGGGCGGCCGGTGAGCTACACGTGGTTTCCGATGGCCACGGGCTTTATCCGTCAGACGCTGAAGGCCGGCAGGTGCGACGTGGTGATGGGCTATGCGCAGGGCCACGAGCTGGTGCTGAACACCAACCACTACATGACCTCGGCCTACGTTCTGGTGGTGCCCGAGGATGGCCCCCTTGCCGGGGTCACCACGCTGTCGGACCCGGCGCTGCAGGGGCGCAAGCTGGGGGTGATCGCCGGCTCGCCGCCCGCCACCCACATGGCGCGGCACGGGCTGATCGGCAAGGCACGGCCCTATGCGCTGGTCGTTGACCGGCGGGTCGAAAGCCCCGCCAGCGACATGCTCGACGATCTCGCCGCGGGCGAGATCGATGCCGCGGTGCTCTGGGGGCCGATCGGCGGGCCGCTGGTCAAGCGCGACCATCCGGGTCTGAAGGTGACGCCGCTGATAAACGAGGCCGGGGCGCCGAAGCTCTTTTACCGGATCACCATGGGGGTGCGGCAGGGCGAGAAGGTCTGGCAGCGCCAGCTCAACTCGCTGATCCGCCGCAACCAGTCCGAGATCGACGCGCTTTTGACCGAGGCCGGGGTGCCGCTGCTCGACGACATGGGCGCGCGGGCCTTGGACGTGGGGCAGTGATGTCGGGGCCGGGACGCGTCTGGCTGGCGCTGGCGGCGCTGGTCCTTTGCGGTCCGGCGCTCGCGCAGGTGCCCGAGCCCGAGGGCTACCGGATGGAGGAGTACCGCGCGCCGGTGCCCGCCTCTCTGGACGGCGGCACGGTGGTCGATATCGCGCAGGCGCATCGGCTCTGGGAGACAGGCGCGGCGGTTTTCATCGACGTGCTGCCGCGCCCCCCGAAGCCGGACGCGCTGCCCGAGGGCACGGTCTGGCGCGACAAGCCGCGCGACAGCATTCCCGGGGCGATCTGGCTTCCCAACACCGGCTACGGCGCGCTCGGCGCGTCGGAGGAGGCCTATCTGCGCGCGGGGCTCGCGGCGGCCAGCGGCGGCGATCTTGCGCATCCGCTGGTGTTTTTCTGCCTCGCCGACTGCTGGATGAGTTGGAACGCGGCAAAGCGGGCGCTGAGCTATGGCTACGCGTCGGTTTCCTGGCTGCCCGTGGGGACAGACGGGTGGGCCGCGGCGGGATACCCGCTCGAGAGGGTCTCGCCGCGGCAGTGACCGGGGCGGTCAGTCACCGGTTGCGAGGATGAAGGCGCCGAAGGCGCGCGGGCCGTCGGCGGTGTCCAATTCGGCGACCACCTCGAGCGATCGCGCGTCGATCAGGCTGAGCGTGTTGTCGAACCAGTTGGCCACGGCGATACGCCCGTCCGAGGTGGCGGCGATGCCCTCGGGGTAGTCGCCCACCGCGAGTTCGGCGAGCGGTTCCAGCGTGTCGAGCGCGATCACGCTGACCGTCCCGGCATACTGGTTGCTGACAAAGGCCCGCCCGGCGGCGAAGGCGACGCCGTAGGGCCGGTCGCCGACGGCGAGGGTCGCCAGCCGCGCCCCCGAGGTGGGGTCGATCACCGTCACATCGTTGCTGCCGACATTGCCGACGAAAAGCCGCCCGTCGGGGGCGAAGCCAAGCCCGAAAGGCCGCGTGCCCACCGGCACCCTGCGGGCAAGCGTCATGGTTTCGGCATCATAGAGGCTCACCCGGTCGGCATCGCGCTCGGCGGCGGCGAGCAGCGCGCCGTCGGGCGACAGCGCCAGCCCGGCGGGGGCGGCACCGGCGGGCAGCTCGGTGATGACCTTCAGCGTTTCGGTCTCGAGCACCCAGAGCCGGGCGTTGTACCAGTCCGACACGTAAAGGCGCGACCGATCCGCGTCCAGCGCGGCGCCCATCGGGCCGCCGTCCAGCACCGCCTTGGCCAGCACCGTGCCCCCTGGCCCATGGCGGCGCACGGTCCTGGCGTCCGGGGCCACGGTGTAGACCGTGCCATCCGGGCCCACCGCCACCCCCGCGGGCTTGCCGGGAACGCTCCAGCGGGCGGTCTCGGCGCCGGTCTCGAGGTCGAGCACCGAGAGCGCATCGCCGTTCTGGCAGGTCACGAAGGCAAGGTCCGCCGCCGCGGAGCCCGCGGCGACGGTCAGCAGCGCGGCGAGCGCCAGCTCAGGAGCCCGGCGCACCGAACCGCTCGACCAGCGCATCGAGCCCGGCCTGGTAGACGCCGGTGACCGCGGCGATGGCGGCCTCGTCGTTCAGCTCGGGGGGCGGGTCGTTGTTGGGATAGCCGCGGTAGAAGGCGCCGCGCCATTCGACCGTGGAGCCGCCACCTTCGCGCGGGAGCACCGTCAGATGCGAGGAGTAGTTGGTCACCGGCAGCACCTCGACCGCGACATCGGTGATCCGGTAGCTGTAGGACATCTTCTCGGCGCTGTACTTGTAGAGCACCTCGTCGATCCTCGGCCCCGAGGCGCCCTGGTCCGACAGATAGAGCGCGCGCGTGGCGTCGATCTCGTTGCCGCCGGTGCCCTCCTGCGAGACCACGGCGGGGTGCCAGCTCATGTCCTGGAAATCGCCGATCGCTCCCCAGACCTCGGCGGGCTCGGCGGCGACATCGGCGGTCACCGTGACCTTCTGCCGGGTCGGCCCGTGCGCCATGGCCGCGGCGGGCATCAGCGCCAGCGCGGCCCCCGCGAGCAGCAGGTTGCGTCTTTTCATCTGGTCTCCTCCCTAAAAATCCCCGTGCGCAGGATGTAGTCCATGCCCCGGCGCCAGCTTTCATCCGTGTTCGAGCGGATATCGACGACCCGTCCCTTGACCGTCTGGCCGCTTTCCACGTCGCGCAGTTGCAGGTTCATCGACAGGATCAGGTTCGAGACTTTCTGAACCTCTCCGACGAGCGCGTAATCGGCCCCGAGCTTGGCGGCCATGCGGGTGTCGCAGCCGTAGCACTTGGCGGGGTTGACGATGCGGTCCAGCTCCTCGGCGACGGGGCCGAGGTCCAGCAGCTCGTAGCCTTCGTCGGCGAACCGCGCGCGCACCATCTCTTCGAGCAGGGTGATGCGGGCCAGCTCGGCCGGGTCCTGGCCAAGTTCGGCGGTCTGCAGCGAGCTGTCGAGGAAGGTGATGCCGAAGAAAGCCACCTTCTCGCCCGCGACGGCGGGGGAGCAGAGCATCAGCGCGAGCAGGAGGGGGCGGGTAAGCATCGCTGCCTTCTTAGAAATTAAGAGTCGCCGACAATCGTGCCGCCGTTACCCTGTGTCTCGCAACCGAACCGAAAGTATCGGTTCACCGCTTCGCCCCGGGAGGGGCAGAGTGGACATGGGGCCCGACGGATGAACGCGGGCATGGAGGAGAACGTGCCGAAGAGTTTTGTCCCGCTGCTGGCCGCGGCTGCGCTTGGCGTCGCCGCCTGCCTCACCGCCCCGGCGGCCCGGGCGGTGGAAGTCCGTGCGGGCGTGCTGCGGGTGGATTACCCGGCGCTGCTGCCGATCTCGCGCTACGACGCCCGGCCCGAGGATCTCGATTTTGCCGGGGCGGTGCTGGCGGACGAGGACAATGCGACCACCGGCGCCTTCCTTGGCCACACCTACGAGACCGAAAGCGCCGCCACCCCGCCCGAGGGGGCCTTGGCGGCGCTCGACGAGATGCTGGCGAAGGGCATCCGCTACGTGGTGGTGGATGCGCAGGCCGGCGACCTGCTGGCGCTCGCCGATCGCGCGGCGGAGATGGGGGCGCTGGTGCTCAATGCCTCGGCGCCCGACATGGCGCTGCGCGGCGCCGAGTGCCGGGCGAACCTTCTGCACATCGCGCCGTCCTTTGCGATGAAGGCCGACGCCATCGCGCAATTCGCCGTCTGGAAGAAATGGCCGCGCTGGCTGCTGGTGAGCGGCTCCAACCCCGAGGACCGGGCGCTGGCCGAGGCCTACCGCCGCGCCGCCACGAAGTTCGGCGCCAGGATCGTCGAAGAGCGCGAGTTCGAGGACACCGGCGGGGCGCGGCGCACCGACACCGGCCATGCGATGGTGCAGCGCCAGCTGCCGACCTTCCTGCAGCGCACCAAGGAGCATGACCTCGTCATCGCCGCCGACGCCACCGACTATTTCGCCGCCTACCTGCCCTATCACCTCTGGACACCGCGCCCGGTCATGGGCAGCGCCGGGCTGCGCCCCGTGACCATGCACGGCGCCCATGAGGCCTGGGGCGCGACGCAGTTTCAGACCCGCTTCGAGAAGCTCGCCCGCCGCCATGTGACCGAAGAGGATTACAACACCTGGCTGGCGCTGCGCGTGCTCGGCGAGGCGGTGACCCGCACCGGCAGCAACGATCCCGCCGAGCTGGAGAAGTATATCCTGTCGGACGCCTTCGAACTGGCTGCCTTCAAGGGGCAGAAGGTGACCTTCCGCGACTGGAACGGCCAGCTGCGCCAGCCGATCCTGCTCTATGACGACCGCATCACCGTCAGCGTCAGCCCGCAAGAGGGCTTCCTGCACCAGGTCTCGCCGCTCGACACGCTGGGGCTCGACCGTCCCGAGTCGAGCTGCACGGCCTTCCAATGAGGACTCCGATGAAATCTCTCATGCTCTCCACCGCGCTCTGCCTTGCCGCTTCGGGCGCTCTGGCCGGAAAGGCCTTTGTCTCGAACGAGCGCGGCAATACGATCACCGTGCTCGACACCGAAAGCTGGGAGGTGATCACCGAGTTCGAGGGCGGCAACCGGCCGCGCGGCATCACCCTCTCGCCCGACGGAAAGCTCTTGTATGTCTGCGCCTCGGATGACGACACGGTGCGGGTTTTCGATACCGAGACCTACGAGGAGCTTTACACGCTGCCCTCCGGGCCGGACCCGGAGCTCTTCGTGCTCGATCGCTCGGGCAGCCCGCTCTACATCGCCAATGAGGATGACAACCTCGTCACGGTGACCGACACGCAGACCCATTCCATCCTTGCCGAGGTGCCGGTGGGGGTCGAGCCCGAGGGGATGGCGATCTCGCCCGACCACAAGTGGGTGGTGAACACCTCGGAAACCACGAACATGGCGCATTTCATCTCGACCGAGGATTACAAGATCAAGCACAATATCCTCGTCGACCAGCGCCCGCGCTACGCCGAATACACCGCCGACGGCGCGCGGCTTTTCGTCAGCGCCGAGATCGGCGGCACGGTCAGCGTCATCGATATCGCCGAAGACGGCACGCCGACGCTGAAGCAGAAGATCGGCTTCGAGGTGCCCGGTGTGCTGCCCGAGTGGCTGCAACCTGTGGGGATCAGGGCGACCTCGGACGGCAGTCGCATCTTCGTGGCATTGGGGCCCGCCAACCGCGTGGCGGTGATTGACGGGACAAGCCTCGAGGTTGTGGACTATATCATGGTGGGGCAGCGGGTCTGGCAAATGGCCTTTACCCCCGGCGAGGAGTTCCTGGTGACCACCAACGGCAATTCCAACGACATCACGGTGATCGACGTGGCCGCGGAAAAGGCGATCAAGTCGGTCCAGGTGGGGCAACAGCCCTGGGGCGTGGCGATCACGCCGAACTGAACGGCAAGGGGAGACGAGGCTGATGAAGGGATTTCTGACCGCGCTGGTGCTGGGCTGTGCCGCCGCGCTTCCGGCCGCCGCGCAGGACCTGCCGGTGGTCCGCGCCGCGGTGCTGAAAATCGGCACGGTGAACTGGGAGCTGGAGACGATCACCGCGAACGGCTTCGACACCGCGCATGGCTTCAAGCTCGAGATGGTGCCCTATGCCGACAATGGCGCCACCCGCATCGCGGTCGAGGGCGGCGAGGCGGACATGGCGGTGGCCGACTGGATCTGGGTCGCCCGCCAGCGCGCCGAGGGCAAGGACTACGTGGTGATCCCCTATTCCCGCGCGGTGGGCGGGCTGCTCGTGCCGGGCGGCTCGGACGCCGAGACGCTGGCCGATCTCAGGGGCGGCAAGATCGGCATCGCCGGCGGGCCGCTCGACAAGTCGTGGCTGATCCTGCGCGCCTACGCGAGCCAGGAGTACGGCATGGACCTGAAGGCCGAGACCGAGCAGGTCTTCGGCGCGCCGCCGCTGATCTTCAAGTCCGGGCTTTCGGGGGACTACGCCGGGGCGATCAACTTCTGGCACTTCCTTGCCAAGATGAAGGCGGCGGGGATGCGCGAGCTGATCTCGGTGGAGCGTGCCGCAGAGGCGCTTGGGCTCGATCCCGACGTGCCGCTGCTGGGGTATTACTTCAAGCAAGGCTTCCTTGCCGACCACGAGGGACTGGCGCAGGCCTTCTACGAGGCGAGCCGCGACGCCAAGGCGCTGCTGGCCGAGGATGCCGCCGCCTGGGAGGCGCTGCGCCCGCAGATGAACGCCGCGAGCGACGCGCAGTTCGAGCAGCTTCGCGGCGACTGGCTGGCCGGGGTGCCGCAGCGCGGGCCGGTGGATGCCGCGGCGGCGGACAAGCTCTTGTCGCTGATGGCCGAGCTTGGCGGTGCCGAGCTGGTGGGGCAGGCGGACCACGTGCCGGACGGGCTCTTCGCGGAGGTGCAATGAGCCCGAACATCCGACCCGAGGACGGGCGCGTCGTGCCTCTGCACCCCAAGCTCGCTGACCCGGGTGCGGTGCGCGTCGAGATCCGCTCGAAGTGTTTCGGCGGGACCGAGGTGCTGTGTAATGTGCATTTCACCGTCTCGCGCGGCGAGACCGTGGCGCTGCTGGGACCGTCGGGCATCGGCAAGTCGACCCTGCTGCGCATCGTCGCCGGGCTCGACCCCGAGTTCGAGGGCGAGATCACCCGCCCCACGCATATGGCCATGGTCTTTCAGGAGCCGACGCTGATGCCCTGGCGCAGCGCCCTGCAGAACCTGACGCTGGTGCACCCCGAGCTGAGCGAGGGGGATGCCCGCGCGGCGCTCGACCGGGTCGGGCTGAAGGGGCGCCACGATGCCTACCCGCGCAGCCTTTCGCTCGGGCAGCAGCGTCGCCTCGCGCTGGCGCGGGCCTTTGCCGGGCGGCTCGACATGCTGGTGATGGACGAACCCTTCGTCTCGCTCGATCCCGAGCTTGCCGAAGCGATGCTGGCGCTCACAGAGGAGCTGATCACCGAGCTGCGCCCGGCGGTGCTCTTCGTCACCCACGCCCGCATCGAAGCCGAACGATTGGCCAGCCGCATCCTGCACCTGCAGGGTCAGCCCGCCACACTGACCCCGCATCTGGTCTGAAGGAGGAGATCCGACCATGAAACCCACCCTGATCGCCGCCGCGCTCGTCGCGCTGGCGCTGCCCGCGGCTGCGCATGAGTACGGCTTTGCCGGCATCCTGTCGCACGAGAACTCCGAGGAAATGCCCGAGATCACCCTTTCGGTCGGCAAACCGCTGGCCGAGGGGCCGATCACGCTGAAGTCGGGCATGGTCTACGAGCTGGAAATCATCGCCGACGGCTCGGGCGAGCTGGGCCTCGAAGGGCCGGGCTTCTTCCGCGCGATCTGGGTCAACGAGGTGGTGGTGAACGGGCTCGAGATCCGGCCCTACGGGCTCGAGAGCGTCGAGTTCGATCAGGCCGGCGAGATGGAGATCGAGTTTCTCGCCATCAAGCCGGGGCAATATCACCTGAAAATCCCCGGCTCCACCGGCGAGAGCCAGCGCGTCGAAATCACCATCCAGTAACCCTTTGGTTGAGTAAAGGGCGGGCGGTGCAATTTGCCTGCCCGCCGTGCCGATGCTAGGTTTTCCGCATCTTGCGGGAGGGCGTGGAATGACGGGCAGGCTTGGTCTTCTTGCGATCGCCCTCGCGATGCTCGCGGGCACCGCGCAGGCGGAGGATCCCACGCGCCGCGCCGAACGTCTGGAGCCCTTGGCGCTGCGTGCCGCCGAGGGGTTCTCGGTCACCCGCTACGAGATCGAGACCGGGGTCTACTATCGCTGGCGCATCGAGAGCGACGGGCTCGAGGAGTACAAGCTGCTCGCCCCGGAGCTGTTCCGCGAGAGCTGGATCGATCAGGTCGTGATCGAGGACAGGGAGGTGAAGCCCTACGGGCTGCACGCCGTGGAATTCGACGATGCGGGCGAGATCGACATCTGGTTCATTCCGCAGCGGCCCGGTGAGTACCCCTTCCACATAGAGGGGCTCGACACCCAGGGCTTCCGCGGCGTGATGGTGGTGAAATGAGGCGGGCGGCGGGGCTGGGGCTCGTGCTGCTGATGCTCGGCGGGAGCGGGGCCCTTGCCCAGCCCGCCGCGCCGGTCTGCAGCGCGCTCGAGACCCGCCTGTCGCAATCCCGCGCCGCGCTCGAGGGGCGCGTTCTGAACGAGGCGCTGTTCGAGGCGGCGGCGCTCGACTGTCCCGAGACCGCTCGCCGGCTCTTGCAGCAGGGCGCCTCGGTCGAGGCGCGCAACAGGGTCGGCGGAACCCCCCTCAACATCGCCGCGGCGCGCGGCGCGCGCGAGATCGCGGCGGAGCTGCTGGCGCGGGGGGCGGATATCGACCATGCCACCCTCGGCGGCGTCACCCCCCTGCTCGGCGCCGTGCAGGAGGGGCGGCGGCGCATGGTGGCGCAGCTCATCGAGGCCGGGGCGGAGGTGAACCTTGCCAGCCGCGAGGGGGTGACGCCGGTGATGGCGGCGGCCTTCGATGGCGATGCACGGATGCTTTCGATGCTGCTCGACGCCGGGGGCGATCCAAAGGCCGAGGACCGTCGCGGCAAGGGGGCGCTGACCTATGCGGCCGGCCGGGCCTTTGCCGGCATTGTCGCGGCGCTTCTGGAAGCGGGAGCCGAGGCCGACCGGGTGTGGGGCCACGATCTGACCGCGCTGATGTGGGCGGCGGGCCATGCCAATGACGCGCCTGCGCCGGACGGGGTCGAGACCGCGCGGGTTCTGCTGGCGGCGGGCGCGCGGATCGACCGGCAGGACGACCGGGGGCGCACCGCGCTGATGATCGCCGCCGAGCGCGGCCACGCGCAGATGGTGGCTTTCCTGCTGGACGCGGGGGCCGATCCCGAGCGGCGCGACGGGCAGGGCAAGCGCGCGGCCGACCTTGCCGCCGGGAGCGAGATCGCCGCCCTGCTCGGGCGCTGAGCCGGGCTAGCGGATCACGAGGCTGGCGAGGTAGCGCGACATCGCCTCGATCGTCGGCGCGTCGTATTGCTTCATGAGGTTGGCCATGTCGGGCGCATTCATCCGCACCTCGTTCTTGAAGTCGTGCATGGTCTTCGACAGGTAGCCCGCCTGCTGACCGGCCAGCCGGGGAATGCGGCTGTCGCCCTGCCACTTTCCGTGACAGGCGCTGCACTGGCCGGCGGTGAAGGCCGTGTTTGCGAGCGCCTCGTCGCCGTCCTGGGCCTGCGAGGGGATCGCGGGCCAGGTCTGCGCGGCAAAATGCTCGGCGAGCTGCTTGGCCTGGTCCTTGTCGTAGTCGGCGGCGATGCCGGTCATGATCTCGTTCTCGCGGCGCCCGGCGGCGTAATCGCGCAGCTGTGTGTAGATGTAGAAATACTGCTGGCCCCAGATCGCCGGGTAGTCCGGGTCGACCGGGACGCCGTCCTCGCCATGGCAGCCGGTGCAGATCGCCACCTCGTCGTCGAGCACGAAGCCGTCCTTGGCGCTGGCGGGGGGGGCGAGGGCCGTGGCGGCCAGGAGCACGAGCAGCCGCGCGGAGCGCAATGTCATGATGGGGTCTCCCTGAAGAATGGGGGCGGACCCGGAGCCCGCCCCGATGTCAGCACCTGCGCCTTGCCTCAGTCGGCAAGCGTGAAGGCGATGATGTTGTTGCCGCGCTTGTAGTTGAGCTGGGAGTTCCCGCCCGCGGCGACGACGATGTACTGCTGGCCCTCGACCGTGTAGCTCGATGGCGGGGCGTTGACGCCCGCCCCGGCCTGGAAGCGCCAGAGCTCGCCGCCATTGGAGCTGTCATACGCCTTGAAGAGCCCGTTGCCCTCGCCGGTGAAGACGAGCCCGCCGGCGGTGGCCAGCACCCCGCCGATCATCGGCTCTGCAGTGCGCACCTGCCAGGCGATGTCGCCGGTGTTGTAGTCCACCGCGGTGATATTGCCCCATTGCGCTTCGTCGGGGATCACGTCGAAAGAGCCGCCGAGCCAGATCTTGCCCTCGGGGTAGGGGGTCGAGCGCACCGTGTAGGTCATCGGCTGGTGCAGGTTGATCGCGTAGGTCAGATGCAGGTCGGGATCGATTGCCATGGGCGACCACTCGACGCCGCCATTGGCGCCGGGTAGCATCCGCGCCCCCTCGGCGGTGGGCAGGGTCCACATGTCTTCTTGCGGGACCATCGCCTCGGAGAAGCGGATCAGCGAACAATCGTCGGCCTTGTGCACGTAGACATGGCCGGTCTTGCCGCCGTGCAGGATGCCCTTCACCTCGTTGCCCGCGTCATCCCTCACCGTGGTGATGATCGGCGGCGAGACCGCGTCGAGGTCCCAGACGTCATGCGCGATGTATTGGAAGTGGCAGATGTACTCGCCGGTATCGAGATCCACCGACACGAGACTGTCGGTATAGAGGTTGTCGCCCGGGCGCAGGCTGCCGTCGAGGTCGGGCGAGGGGTTGCCCACCACGAAGTAGATGCGCCGTTCGGCGAGATCGACCGCAGGGTTCTGCCAGACGCCGCCGCCCAGCGTCTCGTAGGGATCGCCCATGCTTTCGAGCGCGGCTTTCTCGGCCTCGATGTCGCGGTGCATGTCGCGGCCGGTGGCGTCATGCGTCGCCCAGACCCCGACCGAATCTTCGGGCACGGTGTTGAAGGTCCAGATCAGCTCTCCGGTTTCGGTGTCGAAGGCCTTCACGAAGCCGCGGATGCCGTATTCGCCGCCGTTCGTGCCGATCAGCACCATGTTCTCGACCACAGAGGGCGCCATGGTCTCGGAATAGCCGAGCTCGGCGTCGGCGATCTGCGTCTCCCAGAGCTGCTTGCCGGTCTTGGCGTCGAGCGCGACCAGCTTGGCATCCAGCGTGCCCATGAAGACCTTGTCGCCGGCGACCGCCACGCCGCGGTTGTTGGGCCCGCAACAATAGGTGGTGACCGGGCCCATCGAGTGCTTGTGGTGCCAGATCTGCGCCCCGGTCCGCGCGTCAAGCGCGTAGACCTCGTTGAAGGCGGTGGTGATGTACATCACCCCGTTCACCACGATCGGCGAGGTTTCCATCGAATCGACGATGTCGGTCTGGAAAATCCACGCCGGGCGCAGGCTCCGGACATTGCCGGTATTGATCTGGCTTGCGGGGTAGTAGCGCGTCTGCGCGTAGTTGCCGTTGGTGTGCAGAAAGTTGTTGCCGTCGCCCGCGGCCCTCGAAAGCATGCTTTGCGTCACCGACTGCAAGTCGCCGTAAAGCGTGCTCGCCGAGGTTTCGTCTTGAGCATGTGCGGAGCCAGAGGCAATCAGCGCCGCCAGGCAACTGGCGGCGAGTGTCGACCAATCACGCATAACCATATCCTCCCAAGGTTTGCGTTGTAGATCTTTGTTAGCTTACGTAGGGTAAACCAAATGTGTTTAGAAAAATAGCACAGTCTCATGCGGCCGAGTTCGATCCCCAGTTTGCTCATTCGGGCCGCGTTCCTCGCCGCGGTGGCGGGGCCGGTCTGCGCCCAGTCGGGAAGGGAACCGGGTATGGGAACGGGCAGGGCGACCGGAATGGCGATTGTCTCGGATGAGCGCGGCGACACGCTGAGCATTCTCTCGCCCGACCTGAAACTGGTGCGCACCATCGAGACCTGTGCCCGCCCGCGCGGCGTGCATTTCAGCGCCGATCATGCGTCGTTCTACGTAGGCTGCGCCGATGACGACACGATCGCCATCTACGACACCGCCTCGCTCGAGCTCACCGGGCGCATCCGCGGCGTCCCCGCCCCCGAGACCTTCGATCTGCACCCCGACGGGCGGCGGCTGATCGTGTCGAACGAGGAGGACGCCACGGCCTCGGTCATCGACATCGAGACCGGCGAGCTTTTGGCGGAATATCTCACCGGCGAGGAGCCCGAGGGGGTGCAGGTCACCCCCGACGGGCGGCTGGTCTTCGTCGCCTCAGAGGCCGCCAATCTCGTGCATGTGATCGATCTGGAGGCGGAGGCGGTGATCGCCGACATCCTCGTCGACACGCGGCCCCGCCGCTTCGCGCTGACCCCCGATGGCAAGGAGCTTTGGGTCTCGGCGGAGCTCGCCGGCATCGTCGACATCATCGACGTCGAGACGCTGAAGCTGGTCGGCGACGTTCCCTTCCTGCCCACGGGGTTCCGCGCCGAGCAGGTGACGCCGGTGGATCTCGAGATCTCCGCCGACGGGCAGCGCGCTTACGTGGCGCTCGGGCGGGCCAATCACGTGGCGGTGGTGGACGTGCCGAAGCGCAAGGTGATCGACTACATCCTGGTTGGCAGCCGTGCCTGGGGGCTGGCGCTGACCGCGGACCAGTCGCGGCTCTACGTGGCCAATGGCCTGTCGGACGATGTCACGGTGATCGACACCCGCAGCCTCAGGGCGCTGACCTCGATCCCGGTCGGCCGCGTGCCCTATGACATTCTCATCGATGATCGCTAGGGCGCTGCTGCTGCTGCTGCTTCTGCTCTCGGGCCCGCTGGCGGCACAGGAGGCGGTGCGGCTTGTCTACCTCGGCCTCGCGGCGGATCCCTATTACGCGCCGCAGCCGCTCTACACCGGCCTGTCGCTGCGCGACCACCACCGCCCGCTGGAGGGGCTGCACCTGGGGTTGCGCGACACCCGCGTGCTGGGGCGGGCGCTGGGACTCGGCTTCGAGCTCGCGGAGGTGACCGCCGCGGCCGAGGACCTGCCGCAGGCGCTGGCGGCAATCGAGGAGAGCCGGCCCGTGGCGATTCTCATGGATCTGCCGCCCGAGGACATGGCGGCGGCGCTCCGCGCGGCCGCGCCGGAGACGCTCTTCGTGAACATCCGCGACCGCGGCGACCGCTGGCGCCGCGAGGGCTGCGCGGCCAACCTGCTGCACACGATGCCCTCGGACTCGATGCTGAGCGACGCGCTGGCGCAATACCTGAGGGCGCGCAACTGGACCGAGGTGCTCTTGGTGCACGGCACGACGCCGGCCGACGAGGACCAGCTGCGCGCGGCACGGGGCTCGGCGGCCAAGTTCGGGCTGCGGATCGTGGCCGAACGCGCCTTCGAACTGAGCAACGATCCGCGCCAGCGCGCGCGCAGCAATATCGCCCTGCTGACCGGGGATGCGCGCTACGACGTGGTCTGGCTGGTGGATGATCTGGGCGACTTCGGCCGCGTCCTGCCCTATGCCACCTACGCGCCGCGCCCGGTCGTCGGCTCCGAGGGGCTGGTGCCGCGCGCCTGGCACTGGACCTTCGAGCGCTACGGCGCCCCGCAGCTCAACCAGCGCTTCCGCCGTCTCGCGGGGCGCGACATGTCCTCGGAGGACTGGGCGGCCTGGGCCGCGGTGAAAGCGCTCGCCGAGGCGGCGGTGCAGGCCGGCTCCGCCGGGCGGGAGGAGCTGCGCGCGGCGCTGCGAGCGCCGGATCTGTCGGTGGATCTCTACAAGGGGGTGCGCGGCAACTTCCGGCCCTGGAACGGGCAGATGCGGCAGCCGCTGCTTCTGGCCACCTCGAATGCGGTCATCGCGGTGGCCCCGGTCGAGGGGTTCGCCCATGAGACCGACACGCTCGACACGCTCGGCCAGGACCGTACTGAAAGCGCCTGCGCGCGCTGAAAGACTCGATCGGAGGCAGCGATGGGTCGATGCCTCGGGCGCAAAGGAAGGCGAGTCTGCCGCACACTCCCCTCATCGTTGTTACCGATGACGATCGGACCACAAGATATGGTTGAGGACATCGGTCTCGACCCAGGCGAAGGCAGCGAAAGCGGCCCTCCATACCGAAAATAGTCCAGTAACATTTTGATATTGCTAGTTTTTGGAAGAAACTCGCAAAAACTTCCGTCTCTTCGGAAAAATCCGCTTGCAGGCCCCGGGGGGTATCCGTAAAAGGCCCCTCACCGG
>NZ_JAAGOZ010000049.1:0-17180 GCF_010499845.1 Salipiger sp. PrR007
GCCCGGTGGCCTTGATCTCGACAAGCACCTCGCCGGCCTTTGGCCCGTCGAGTTCCACGTCCATGATTTCGAGTGGTTTTCCGGCCTCGAGAGCCACGGCTGCACGGGTTCGCATGTCGATGTTCCTTGCTGCTAGGAGTGCGGTTGCCAGCACCTAGCTGTGCAATCCTCTCATTCGCAAGAGTTTTGGCGATCAATACGCCGCTATTCGAAGCAGCCCGACCACAGCTGCCAATCCCTCAACTTGCCGAAACACCGCAAAGACCGAGCTCGCAGCCCCGTCCGCCAAACGAAAAAGGGCCCTGCCGTTGCCGGCAGGGCCCAGGTTCTCTCCCGAGGAGAGAGTAAATTATTCGGCGTCTGCCAGAGCCTCTTCGGCTTCCAGGCGGGCCTTGTCGGCTGCGCCCTTGGCCGAGACGTCGCGGTCGACGAATTCGATGATCGCCATCGGAGCCATGTCGCCATAACGGAAACCGGCTTTCAGGATGCGGAGGTAGCCGCCCTGGCGTTCTGCATAGCGCGGGCCGAGCACGTCGAAGAGCTTGGCAACGTGCATGTCCTGCTTGAGCTGCGCGGCAGCCTGACGGCGGGCGTGGATGTCACCGCGCTTGCCGAGGGTGACGAGCTTCTCCACCACGCGGCGGAGTTCTTTTGCCTTGGGCAGGGTGGTCTTGATCTGCTCATGCTCGATGAGCGAGCCGGCCATGTTTGCCCACAGCGCCTTGCGGTGCTCGTGGGTACGGTTCAGGCGGCGGTAACCTTTTGCGTGACGCATTTTCTATCTCCAGATACGTGTTTTGCTTTGTCCGGGATCCCATGCGTGCGGGACCCTCACCTTGGGGCGGAACGCCCTTGTGCGAAAGGCGGGGTTTCCCCCGCCCCTCGTTCGGCTCAGAACTGGTCTTCCAGTTTCTTCGCCAGATCTTCGATGTTGTCCGGCGGCCAATCCTCGACATCCATGCCGAGGTGCAGACCCATTCCGGACAGCACTTCCTTGATCTCGTTGAGCGACTTCCGGCCGAAGTTCGGGGTGCGGAGCATCTCGGCTTCGGTCTTCTGGATCAGATCGCCGATGTAGACGATGTTGTCGTTCTTGAGGCAGTTCGCGGAGCGCACCGAGAGTTCCAGCTCGTCCACCTTCTTGAGGAGGAGCGGGTTGAACTCGAGACCGTCGTCGTCGTCCTGACGGCCGGCGGATTCGGGCTCTTCGAAGTTCACGAAGATCGACAGCTGGTCCTGCAGGATGCGGGCCGCAAAGGCGATCGCGTCCTCGGGCGTGACCGAACCATCGGTCTCGACCTTCATGGTCAGCTTGTCGTAGTCGAGAACCTGGCCCTCACGGGTCGGCTGCACGTCATAGGCCACCTTCTTGACCGGCGAGTAGATCGCGTCGATCGGGATGAGGCCGATGGGTGCATCTTCCGGCTTGTTCTTGTCAGCCGAAACGTAGCCCTTGCCGGTGTTGACGGTCAGTTCCACGTAGAAGTCCGCGCCCTCGTCGAGGTGGCAGATCACGTGGTCCTTGTTGAGAACGTCGATACCAGCGGTCTCGGTGATGTCGGCAGCCGTCACCACGCCCGGACCTTTTGCGGTCAGGGAGAGGCGCTTCGGGCCTTCGACTTCCATACGGAGAGCCACGCCCTTGAGGTTGAGGATGATGTCGGTGACATCTTCCCGCACGCCGGCGACCGACGAAAACTCGTGCAGAACGTTGTCGATCTGCACAGAGGTGATTGCCGCACCCTGAAGGCTCGACAACAGGACCCGACGCAGCGCGTTGCCGAGGGTCAGGCCGAAGCCACGCTCGAGCGGTTCTGCGACGAGGGTCGCAACGCGGGTAGGATCGGCGCCGGGGCGAACCTCCAGCTGGGTCGGCTTGATAAGTTCAGCCCAGTTCTTGTGGATCATGCGTCCCTCCATTCCAGTCCGTGCCCCATGTCCAAAGGCGCGGACGCCCGAGGTTGAAATGACGAAGGCAGGGCCCCGCGCGCATGGCGAGGCCCCACCCCTTAAGTAAGTCCGATCAGACGCGACGGCGCTTCGGCGGACGGCAGCCGTTGTGAGCAATCGGCGTCACGTCGCGGATCGACGTGATGTTGAAGCCCACGGCAGCCAGTGCGCGCAGAGCCGATTCACGACCCGAACCCGGGCCCTGAACTTCGACTTCAAGCGTCTTCACACCATGTTCCTGTGCCTTGCGGCCAGCATCTTCGGCGGCGAGCTGGGCAGCGTAGGGGGTCGACTTACGCGAGCCCTTGAAGCCCATGGTGCCGGCGGACGACCAAGAGATCGCGTTGCCTTGCACATCCGAGATCAGGATCTTGGTGTTGTTGAACGACGAGTTAACATGCGCCACGCCAGCGGCGATGTTCTTGGAGACCTTCTTCTTGCCTCCGCGACGGGTATCACGTGCCATTGGTCAGCCTCCCTTACTTCTTCTTGCCGGCAATCGGCTTCGCGGGGCCCTTGCGGGTACGCGCGTTGGTGTGGGTCCGCTGACCGCGGACGGGGAGGTTGCGACGGTGACGCAGGCCACGGTAGCAGCCGAGGTCCATCAGGCGCTTGATGTTCATCTGCGTCTCACGGCGCAGGTCGCCTTCGACGGTGTAGTTCGCGTCGATGTGCTCGCGGATCGCCAGAACTTCGGCGTCCGACAGCTCGTTCACGCGACGGGTCACGTCGATGTTCACGGCTTCGCAGATGGCCTGGGCGGAGGTGTCGCCGATACCGGTGATATAGGTCAGGGCGATCGGCACCCGTTTGTGAGTCGGGATGTTAACGCCGGCAATACGTGCCAAGTGTCTATTCCTTTCGTTGCGGTTCCGTAGCTCCAGAACCTTTTTTCACAACATGAGCCCGGAACGCATACACGTCACCGGGCCTTCCGCTGATGAGGTAATCTGCAAGACAGGCGCCGCCCGCCTCGCAGACCGAGTCTCTGTAAGAGATGGGAGTGGGTATGAGGATTCGGAAAGGGCGTCAAGACCCATTCCGGAACCAATCCTCAACCTGATCTGTTTACCGTTTCATGAAGGCCACGACAACCCTCCCCCCGTCCACGAACCGGCCGCAGACTACCGCCGATCTGCTTTCCGGCGCCCCCTGCCCTCCACGCGGCCCGCGCCTTTCGGAGCGGGGAAGCGCAACAGCATGATCTACCAACTTCTCTATACGAGCCGCTCCGTCGTGCCGCGCGGAGGCGGATCGGATCTCGAGATCCTCGCATCCGCGCTCACCAACAACCAAAAGCTCGGGGTGACCGGCTGCCTGCTGCGCGAGGAATCGGGTTTCTGTCAGGTGCTGGAAGGCGCGAAGGATACCGTGCGCGGGCTCTTCGAGCACATCCGCAAGGACGAGAGGCACTTTGGCGTGACCGAGAGGATAAACCGCCTGGTGCCGGCACGCAGCTTCGCGAGCTGGAGCATGTGCTACGGCGCGCTGTCCGCCGAGGAGCACGCCTTCCTATCGCGGCGCTTCGCCGGAGAGGCGCGCAATCTCGCGCTGGTCTTCGACCGGGTGCGCGCAATCGCGGTGGCGAGCTGACCTTCTGGGGGTGATTTTCTGAAAGAAGGTGGGGGCTCCGCCCCCGTCCGCTGGAGCGGACTCCCCCGGGTACTTCCGCCTAGAAGAAAGGCGCGGCCCGGGGGAGCTCTTGCGTCAGGGCCTTGGCGTCAGGCCTTGAGCTTTTCCGCGATGGCGGTCTTCACCTCGGCGATCTCGCCGAGCCCGTCGACGCGGGTGTGCTGGCCCTTGGCATAGTAATAGCCGATCAGCGGCGACGTCTGCTTGTAGTACTCCATCAGCCGCTTCTGCAGCGCCTGCGCATTGTCGTCGGCGCGGCGCTTGAACTCGGTGCCGCCGCAGACGGTGCACTTGCCATCGGACGGGATCGGCTTGGTGAGATCGTTGTAGACCTCTCCGCAAGAACCGCAGGTCGAGCGAGCGGTGATGCGCTGCACCAGCGCATCGTCGTTCACCCGCAGCTCGACGACCTTGTCGAGGCTCTGGCCCTGCTCTTCGAGCAGCTCGGCCAAAGCATCCGCCTGCTTCAGCGTACGCGGGAAGCCATCGAAGATGTAGCCTGCCGAGGGGTTCTCTTCGAGCTTCTCGCGGATCAGGCCGATGACGATCTCGTCCGTGACGAGTTCGCCCCGGGCCATCACCTCGGCGACCTTCTTGCCCATCTCGGTGCCGCTGTCCTTGGCTTCGCGCAGCATGTCACCGGTCGAAAGCTGGATCATGCCGCGCTCTTCCACGAGGATCCGGGCCTGAGTGCCCTTGCCTGCGCCGGGCGGTCCAAGAAGAATGATGTTCATCGCCGTGCGGGTCCCTTCCGTTTGCGTGCCTTGCCCTTGCCGCGCAGCTGCGACTTCTGGATCAGGCCTTCGTATTGATGTGCGAGCAGGTGGCTCTGGACCTGCTGGATCGTGTCCATGGTCACCGAGACCACGATCAGGACCGAAGTGCCGCCGAAGTAGAACGGGATCGCGAACTGCGAGCGCAGGATCTCGGGCAGCAGGCAGACCAGGGTCAGATAGGCCGCGCCGAGCACGAGCACGCGGTTGACCACGTATTCGAGGTGCTCCGCGGTTCGCTTACCCGGGCGGATGCCGGGAATGAAACCATTCTGGTTCTTCAGGTTGTCGGCGACTTCCTCCGTCTTGAACGACACGTTGTGCGTGTAGAAATAGGCGAAGAAGATGATCATTGCCGCGAAGAACAGCAGATAGAGCGGCTGACCCGGACCGAAGTAGGCGAGGATCGTCGACATGATCGGACCGGTCGAGCCAGCCTGGCTGAAGGTCGCGATCGTGGTCGGCAGCAACAGCAGCGAGCTGGCGAAAATCGCCGGGATCACGCCCGCCGGGTTCACCTTGATCGGCAGGTGCGACTGCTGGGCCTCGGTCATTCTCATGCCGACTTGGCGGCGCGGGTACTGGATGGTGATCTTGCGCAGCGCCCGTTCCATGAACACCACGAACATGATCACCACGACCACCATGACAATCACGCCGATGATCAGCGCCGGCGAGATCGCGCCCGAGCGGCCCGAGGCGAAGAACTGTGCCAGGGCGGCGGGGATCTCGGCAATGATGCCGACGAAGATGATGAGAGAGATGCCGTTGCCGATGCCGCGGGCGGTGATCTGCTCCCCCAGCCACATCAGGAACATCGTGCCGCCGACAAGGGTGATCACCACCGCAGCGCGGAAGTACCAGCCCGGATCATGGGCAAGATCGCCGGCCTCGAGGCTGACCGCAAGCCCGTAGGCTTGGAACAGCGCGAGAGCCACCGTGCCGTAGCGCGTGTACTGGTTGATCTTCTTGCGGCCCTGATCGCCCTCTTTCTTCAGCTGCTCAAGCGCCGGCACCATGGCCGTCAGGAGCTGAACGATGATCGAGGCGGAGATGTAGGGCATGATGCCGAGGGCAAAGATGCCCATGCGTCCCAGCGCGCCACCGGTGAACATCGACACCATGCCGCCGATGCCTTGGCCGGCCTGTTCCATGAACTGGCGCAGCGCG
This sequence comes from Salipiger sp. PrR007, assembly GCF_010499845.1. Taxonomy (NCBI): domain Bacteria; kingdom Pseudomonadati; phylum Pseudomonadota; class Alphaproteobacteria; order Rhodobacterales; family Roseobacteraceae; genus Salipiger; species Salipiger sp. PrR007. The sequence goes on from NZ_JAAGOZ010000049.1 coordinate 5,526, forward strand.
GTGCCGTCGATGCCCGGAACCGGGATATACGTGCCGAGTCGGTAGACGACCAGCAGCCCCAGCGTGAAGAAGATGCGGTTGCGAAGGTCCGTCGCCTTGCCGAGCGCCGCCCAGCTGGTATTGGCGGCCATTTGTTCCACAGCGGATGCCATGAGGGTCCTCTCTCAGACGAAACGCCGCCGGGGCGCTTTCCGGCTCCGGCGGCGTTCGTGGAAAACATGGGGCCTTATGTAAGCGGCTCAAGAGCCGCTCACAACCCGCTTATTCAGCCGCGCCTGCGGTCTTCAGCGCGCCACCTGCCTTCTCGACCGCCTCGACAGCGGCTTTCGAAGCGCCGGTCACCTCGATGGTGAGAGCGGCGGTGACGTCACCTTTCGCGAGAACGCGAATGCCGTCGAGCTTGCGGCGCACCAGGCCGGACGTAACGAGGCTGTCCTCGTTGATCGACGCGGCGTCGAGCTTGCCTGCTTCGACGAATTTCTGGATCAGGCCCAGGTTCACGACAGCGTAGGACTTCCGGTTCGGCTTGTTGAAGCCGCGCTTCGGAAGACGCTGGTACAGCGGCATCTGGCCACCTTCGTAGCCGTTGATGGCCACACCCGAACGGGATTTTTGACCCTTGATACCACGGCCACCGGTCTTGCCCTTGCCGGAGCCCGGGCCGCGGCCGATGCGTTTCTTGGAGCGGGTTGCGCCCTCGTTGTCGCGCAGTTCGTGCAGTTTCATGTCGCTTCTCCTTGCCGGATGTGCCCCCCAGCGACGGATGGAGCAACCACGGCATTAGACGGTTAAGGATTCGGAGCCAGACTCGGGGAGCCGGCCACCGGGGGCGTATAGCGTCCGAGACGGAACGGCGCAAGGGATTAGCCAAGGTCGCGCCGGCACCGCATCCTTTTGGTTGCGGAGTGTCACCGGAAATTCGTTGAGATCGGGTTAACGGGCAAATCCCTTCGAAGGGATTCGCTGGCCAGTCCCCTGCCCGGGGAGCGGCGCAAAAGAAAACGCCCCGGCATGAGGTCCGGGGCGCTTCCGAGATTGGCGAAGGAACGGCTCAGCCGCGCTCTTCGATGATCTCTACCAGGTGCGGGATCTTGCGAACCATGCCGCGCACGGCGGGGGTGTCCTCAAGCTCGCGGGTCTTGTTCATCTTGTTCAGACCCAGGCCGATCAGCGTCTGGCGCTGCACGGCGGGGCGACGGATCGGCGAGCCGATCTGCTTCACAACGATGGTCTTAGCCATGGATCTCAGGCCTCCTCAGCCACTTGCGACGATTCCGCGGGGGCCTCGTCACGCTTGGGAAGGATGTCTGCCACCTTCTTGCCGCGACGCTGAGCGACGCTGCGGGGCGAGTTGACCTTTTCCAGTGCGTTCAGCGTGGCGCGGATCATGTTGTAGGGGTTCTGCGAGCCGATCGACTTGGCGACCACGTCGTGCACGCCCAGCATCTCGAACACTGCACGCATCGGACCACCGGCGATGATACCGGTACCTTGCGGTGCGGTGCGCATCACCACGCGGCCAGCGCCGTGACGGCCTTCGATGTCGTGGTGCAGCGTGCGGCCTTCGCGCAGCGGCACGCGAATCATCTTGCGCTTGGCTTGCTCGGTGGCCTTGCGGATGGCCTCGGGGACCTCCTTGGCCTTGCCCTTGCCGAAGCCCACGCGGCCCTTCTGGTCGCCGACGACGACAAGCGCGGCGAAGCCGAAACGCTTACCGCCCTTGACGGTTTTGGACACGCGGTTGATCGCGACAAGGCGATCTGCGAATTCCGGGGCTTCGTCACGTTCGCGACGGTTCCCGCGGCGGTTATCACGTTCTGCCATCAGGCATCCCTTTTTTCAGGTTGGCGCGTGGCGGACCGGAGCAGAGCCCGGGCCACATCGGCACCGATTGGACCAATCCAGGTGATCGCCGAAGAAGCTTCGGAGTCGATCCCGGATCATCGAGGCGTTCCCGCCTGCAAAAGCGCAAGGCGGGTACGAGCCCCGCCTTGCGGATTGTCGATCAGGCGGCAGGCAAGCCCGCCGCGGTGATCAGATTTTCAGACCTGCTTCGCGGGCTGCGTCGGCCAGAGCCTTGACGCGACCGTGGAAGAGGAAACCGCCGCGGTCGAAGTAGGCTTCTTCCACACCGGCTTTCTTCGCGCGCTCGGCAATCGCGGCGCCGACCTTCTGGGCGGCTTCCACGGTGCCTTTGCCGACGACGCCCAGATCCTTCTCGAGCGAGGAGGCTGCGGCCAGGGTCACGCCCTGGATGTCGTCGATCAGCTGCACGCTGATGTTCTTGTTCGAGCGGTGCACCGACAGGCGAACACGCCCGGCGTTGACCTTGCGAAGCTTGTTCCGGACGCGCAGGCGGCGCTTTAGGAACAGTTCCCGTTTGCTGAGTGCCATTTTTCGCGTCCTTACTTCTTCTTGCCTTCCTTGGCGAAGATGTATTCGCCCTTATAGCGAATACCCTTGCCTTTGTAGGGCTCGGGGCGGCGCCAGTCGCGGATGTTCGCCGCAACCTGACCGACTTCCTGGAGATCGTGACCTTCGACAATGATCTCGGTCGGCTTCGGCGTGGTGACCGTGATGCCGGCGGGGATGTCGAAGTTCACATCGTGGCTGTAGCCCAGGTTCAGCTTCAGGACGTTGCCCTGAACCGCGGCGCGGTAACCCACACCCTGGATCTCGAGCTCTTTCTTGAAGGTGTTCTGAACACCGTGGACCATGTTCCCGATCACGGTGCGGGACATGCCCCACTGCTGGCGGGCGCGCTTGGAATTGCCGCGCGGCGCCACAGTGATGGTGTTGTCCTCGACCGCAATGGTCACGTCGTCGGTCGCGTTGAAGGTCTGGGTGCCTTTCGGGCCCTTCACTTCGACGGTCTGGCCGGAGACGGATGCGGAAACACCCGACGGCAGCTCGACCGGTTTTTTACCAATACGAGACATAAGCCCCTCCTTAGAAGACCGTGCAGAGCACCTCGCCGCCGACATTGGCAGCGCGGGCATTTGCGTCCGACATCACGCCCTTCGGCGTGCTGACAATCGACAGACCGAGGCCCTGACGGACCTGCGGGATGTCACTGACACCCATGTAGACGCGACGACCGGGCTTGGAGACCCGCTTCACTTCGCGAATGACGGGGGTGCCGTCGAAGTACTTCAGGCTGATTTCGAGCGTGCCGTGGCCGCGCTCGTCGGTGCTTTTTTCGTAGCCGCGGATGTAGCCTTCGTCCTTGAGGACGTCGAGCACCCAGGCACGCAGCTTCGAAGCGGGGGTCGACACGGTCGACTTGCCGCGCATCTGCGCGTTACGGATACGGGTGAGCATATCGCCGATAGGATCGTTCATCGTATACCCTCCTTACCAGCTCGACTTGACCACACCGGGAAGCTGACCGTTCGAGCCGAGCTCGCGCAGGGCGATACGGCTGATCTTCAGCTTCCGGTAGTAGGCGTGGGGACGACCGGTCAGTTGGCAACGGTTGTGCAGACGGGTCGGCGAGGAGTTGCGCGGCAGTTTCGCCAGTTCAAGGCGAGCCTTGAAGCGCTCTTCCATCGGTTTGCTTTCGTCGGTCGCGATCTCTTTCAGAGCGGCGCGCTTGGCGGCGTATTGCTCCACCAGCTTCTGCCGCTTCTTCTCGCGTTCGATCATGGATTTTTTGGCCATGTGTCTCGCTCCTCAGGCGTTGAAGGGCATGTTGAAATGCTTCAACAGCGCCTTGGCTTCCGCGTCGGTGTCAGCGGTGGTGGTGATGATCACGTCGATACCCCAAACCTCATCGACCTTGTCGAATTCGATTTCGGGGAACACGATGTGCTCCTTGATGCCCATGGCAAAGTTGCCACGACCGTCGAAGGACGGCTTCACACCACGGAAGTCGCGGATACGCGGCATCGCGATGTTGACCAGGCGATCGAGGAAATCGTACATCCGGTCACCGCGAAGGGTAACCTTGGCACCGAGCGGCATGTCTTCACGGACGCGGAAGCCGGCGATCGACTTCTTTGCCTTGGTGGTGACAGCCAGCTGACCGGCGATCTGGGTCAGGTCTTCCTGAGCCGACTTCGCCTTCTTGGAGTCGCGCACGGCTTCTGCGCCGCAGCCGATGTTCAGAACGATCTTGTCGAGTGCAGGAACCTGCATCGCGTTCTTGTAGCCGAACTCTTCCATGAGAGCGGCCTTGATCGACTCGCGGTACTGCGTCTTGAGACGCGGCGTGTAGGTCGCGGTATCAAGCATCGATCACGTCCCCCGTGGTCTTGGCGAAGCGCACCTTCTTGTCACCTTCCATGCGGAAGCCGACGCGGGTTGCCTTGCCGTTGGCATCGACGATGGCCAGCTTCGACAGGTCGAGCGGCATGGCTTTCGACACGCGGCCACCCTGCGAGGTCTGGCTCTGACGGGTGTGACGGACGGCCATGTTCACGCCGCCGACAACAGCCTTGCCAGCCTTGGGATCGACGGATTCGATGGTGCCGGTCTTGCCCTTGTCCTTGCCGGACAGAACGATGACCTTGTCACCTTTGCGGAGTTTGGCAGCCATTACAGCACCTCCGGGGCGAGCGAGATGATCTTCATGAAGTTCTTCGCGCGCAGTTCGCGAACCACCGGCCCGAAAATACGGGTGCCGACAGGCTCGCCCGAGTTGTTCAGGATGACGGCCGCGTTGCGGTCGAAGCGGATCGACGTGCCATCTTCACGACGAACTTCCTTGGCGGTGCGCACGACGACGGCCTTGCGGACGTCACCTTTCTTCACGCGGCCGCGCGGAATGGCCTCTTTCACCGAGACGACGATGATGTCGCCGACCGATGCGTAGCGGCGATGCGAGCCGCCGAGGACCTTGATGCACTGAACTTTCCGGGCACCGGAATTGTCAGCAACATCCAGATTGGTCTGCATCTGGATCATTTGGTTTCTCCCGACCTTTGGGGGTTGTTCTTGGTCTACCCCCCAGGGTTTCGATGATGCTGGGCACCATCGCAGGAAACGTCTGGACCCCGATCAGATGACCGGGGCTTGGACGTTTACTCTGCGATAACTTCCCAGCGCTTCGTCTTGGACTTCGGCGCGCATTCGATGATGCGGACCGTATCGCCAACAGCGAATTTCTCAGCTTCGTCGTGAGCCCGGTACTTCTTGGACTTACGGATGGTCTTTTGCATGACCGGGTGCTTGAAGCGACGCTCGACCGAAACGGTGACGGTCTGTGCGTTTGCCGTGGAGGTCACGGTGCCTTGCAGGATACGCTTGGGCATGAGTTAGCCTCCCTTACTCGGTTGCTGCCGCGCCGGCGGCTTTTTGGTTCAGCACGGTGTTGACGCGGGCAACGTCGCGGCGCACCTGGCGGATGCGTGCGGTGTTCTCGAGTGCGCCGGTCGCTTTCTGGAAGCGCAGGTTGAACGCTTCCTTTTTCAGCGCGACGAGCTCGTCCCGGAGCTGGTCCGGGGTCTTGTTCGCAAGTTCTTTGGCGTCCATATGGTCGCTCCTTCGTTTCAACATCACCGGAGAGCCCCGTCGTGTTACGGGTCACCCTGATTCCCGGTGGAGGTGGATGAGCGCGCGATATAGGCCAGATTCTGGACCATGACAACCCTGTAAAACAAGGGCTCACGCGCATGGCTGGCTTGTCCGGAGCGGGGGGCCGGAACGCCGTCCCCCACCTGTAGCGGAATGCCTGGCCGGGATCACTCCCACTTGTAGTTGAAGCTGACCGAGATGCGCTCGTCGTCGGACATGTTCATCGGCACCTCGTGGCGCAGCCAGCTTTCCCAAAGCAGCACGTCGCCCACGGCGGGGGCCTCGTAGACGAAGGCCTTCAGCTCCTCGCGGCAGCTCTTCCTGCGCGTGGGGGCGGCCATCATCATCGGCAGGCGGGGATCCTCGAGCTTGAGCGCGCTGGCGCCCTCGGGCATCGAGACATAGGTCGTGCCCGAGATCACCGAATGCGGGTGAATGTGCGAGCTGTGCGTGCCGCCCTCGGGCAGGATGTTGATCCAGAGATCCTCGAGCAGCAGCTTCTTGTCGCCCAGCTCGAACTCGAGATCCTCGGCAAAGGCCGCGACATGGGCGTCGAGCGATTTCACCAGGTCACCGAAGATCGGGAAGCGCCAGGGCAGGTCCGTCAGCGAGGCATAGGAGGTGTAGCCCGGGTAATCATTGGCTTCGCACCATTCCTGGCCGGCCTCGTCGTCCTCGGCGATGGAATAGCACGAGCCCTCGAGCTCGTCCGCGTCGATCGCGGGGCCGTACTCCGAAAGCTGGGCACGATAGAGGCGTGTGGCGAAGAGAGAGCGGATCTGGGCCATGGCACTGTCCTGAAGCGGTTGCGGCGGCGGGTCTCCCCTGCCCCGTGGATTGGAACGGAAAACCCCCGCCGATCGCTCGGCGGGGGCTTGTCTCATGCGGTCATCCCGAAGGGATTACCAGTCCTCGCGAACCACGACGCGCGACTTGATCGGCAGTTTCATCGCCGCCAGACGCAGCGCCTCGCGGGCGACGTCCTCGGGAACACCGTCGATCTCGAACATCACGCGGCCCGGCTTCACTTTGCAGGCCCAGTAATCCACGGAACCTTTACCCTTACCCATACGAACTTCGGTGGGCTTGGAGGTCACGGGGGTGTCCGGGAAGATACGGATCCAGACCCGGCCCTGACGCTTCATATGGCGGGTCATCGCGCGGCGAGCCGCTTCGATCTGACGAGCCGTCACACGCTCGGGCTGAAGAGCCTTCAGGCCAAAGTGGCCGAAGTTCAGGTCGGAACCGCCCTTGGCCTCACCCTTGATGCGGCCCTTGAACATCTTCCGGAATTTAGTGCGTTTCGGTTGAAGCATTTCTCAAACCTCCTCAGCGACGGCCGCCCATGGCGCCGCGCGGAGCCGGACCGTCCTGCAGTTCCTGCGACTTGCGTTCGCGGGCAGAGGGGTCATGCTCCATGATCTCGCCTTTGAAGATCCAGACCTTGATCCCGATGATACCATAGGGGGTCGTTGCTTCAACGTGCGAGTAATCGATGTCGGCGCGCAGGGTGTGCAGGGGCACACGACCTTCGCGATACCATTCGGTACGAGCGATCTCGGCACCGCCGAGACGACCAGCGACGTTCACGCGGATGCCCAGGGCGCCCATGCGCATGGCGTTTTGCACGGCACGCTTCATGGCACGACGGAAGGACACACGACGCTCGAGCTGTTGCGCGATGCTCTCACCCACGAGGCGGGCGTCGAGTTCGGGCTTGCGCACTTCAACGATGTTGAGGTGCAGCTCGGAGTCGGTCATGTTGGCAAGCTTTTTGCGCAGGACTTCGATGTCCGCGCCTTTCTTGCCGATAATGACACCGGGGCGTGCGGTGTGGATCGTCACGCGGCACTTCTTGTGCGGACGCTCGATGATCACACGTGCGACGCCGGCCTGCTTGCACTCTTCGTGGATGAAATCGCGGATCGCGAGGTCTTCCAGAAGCAGATCACCGTAGTCTTTGGTGTCAGCGTACCAGCGGCTGTCCCAGGTGCGGTTCACCTGAAGGCGCATGCCGATCGGATTGGTCTTGTTACCCATTAGGCTTGCTCCTCGACCTGACGCACCTTGATGGTGAGTTCCGAGAACGGCTTGTTGATGCGGCCGAAGCGGCCACGTGCACGCGGACGACCGCGCTTCATCACAAGGTTCTTGCCCACGTAGGCTTCGGCGACGACGAGTTCATCGACGTCCAGCCCGTGGTTGTTCTCGGCGTTCGCGATAGCGGACTGAAGGCACTTCTTCACGTCCACGGCGATCCGCTTCTTCGAGAAGGTCAGGTCCGTGAGGGCCCGCTCGACCTTCTTGCCACGGATCAGCGCGGCCACCAGGTTCAGCTTCTGGGGCGAAGTGCGCAGCATGCGCAGCTTTGCCATCGCCTCGTTGTCCGCCACGCGGCGGGGATTCTTATCCTTGCCCATGGCTTACTTCCTCTTGGCTTTTTTGTCAGCCGCGTGGCCATAATAGGTCCGGGTCGGCGAGTACTCACCGAACTTCTGACCGATCATGTCTTCGGTGACATTGACGGGAACATGCTTCTGGCCGTTGTAGACCGCGAACGTCAGACCCACGAACTGGGGCAGGATCGTCGAGCGGCGCGACCAGATTTTGATGACTTCGTTCTTGCCAGATTCGCGAACCTTCTCGGCCTTTTTCAGGACGTAGGCGTCAACGAACGGGCCTTTCCAAACAGAGCGCGTCATGGATTACCGCCCCTTCTTCTTAGCGTGGCGCGAGCGGATGATCAGCTTCTGCGACGCCTTGTTGGTGTTGCGGGTACGCTTGCCCTTGGTCGGCTTGCCCCACGGGGTCACCGGGTGACGACCACCCGAGGTACGACCCTCACCACCACCGTGCGGGTGGTCGATCGGGTTCATAACGACGCCGCGGACCGACGGACGCTTGCCATAGTGGCGGTTACGACCGGCTTTACCGAGGTTCTGGTTCGAGTTGTCGGGGTTCGACACGGCACCGATGGTGGCCATGCATTCCTGACGAACCATGCGAAGCTCGCCCGAGGAGAGGCGGATCTGAGCGTAGCCACCGTCACGGCCGACGAACTGGGCGTAGGTGCCCGCGGCGCGTGCGATCTGGCCGCCCTTGCCGGGCTTCAGCTCGATGTTGTGGACGATCGTACCGATCGGCATGCCCGAGAAGGGCATCGCGTTTCCGGGCTTGATGTCGGCCTTGGCCGACGCCACGACGCGGTCGCCGATGGCGAGACGCTGCGGTGCCAGGATGTAGGCCTGCTCGCCGTCGTCATACTGGACGAGGGCGATGAATGCGGTCCGGTTCGGGTCGTATTCGATGCGGGCCACGGTGGCCGACACGTCGAACTTGTTCCGCTTGAAGTCCACGATGCGATAGAGACGCTTCGCGCCACCGCCGCGGCGGCGTGCGGTGATCCGTCCGGTGTTGTTCCGGCCGCCCGATTTCGTCAGACCCTCGGTGAGGGCCTTGACGGGACGTCCTTTATACAGCTCCGAACGGTCGATCAGCACCAGCCCGCGCTGGCCCGGCGTCGTCGGCTTGTACGACTTAAGTGCCATGCTTTCTGTCTTCCGTTGTAATGCGACAGCACCCGCGTATCGGGTGTGCCGGAGTTTAGCCCCCCGAAGGTGGCCGTGTCATAGGGCCCCGAAGGTCCCCGGCGATCTGTTCTTGCGAACAAAAGCTAAGCCCCGGACGAATCCGGGGCTCAGCGGATGGCCTGCTCTAGTCAAAGAGTCGGCTGACGTCAAGCGCATCCCCTGTCGCAGGCCCGCTCGGAGCCCTTATTTGCCGAGGCTTCGGGCAACTTGCACCCTCCCCTCCCCGGCCGGGAAAGTGGAAAAGCCCCCGCGGATGCGAGGGCTTTCCCGAAGTGGTCGAAGACGACGATCAGAGACCGGTGGTCACGTCGATCGTGTTGCCCTCTTCGAGGGTAACATAGGCCTTCTTGACGTCGTTCCGCTTGCCGATCTGGCCGCGGAAACGCTTCACCTTGCCCTTGGTGATGGTGGTGTTCACCGCCTTCACCTTCACGCCGAAGAGCGCCTCGACGGCCTCCTTGACCTGGGGTTTGGTCGAGTCGATCGACACTTCGAAGACCACGGTGCCGTTCTCGCCGACCATGGTGGTTTTCTCGGTGATGATCGGCTTGCGGATCACGTCGTAGTGGTGTGCCTTAGCGGTCATTTCAGTCGAGCCTCCAGAGCTTCGACACCCGCCTTGGTGATCACCAGGGTGTCACGCTTGAGGATGTCATACACGTTGGCGCCGACGGAGGGCAGCACGTCCAGACCTTCGATGTTCGCGGCGGCGCGGGCAAAGCCCTCGTTCACTGCGGCACCGTCGATCACCAGAGCGCGCTTCCAGCCCAGGTTCTTCACCTGTGCCGCCAGCGTCTTGGTCTTGCCGTCGGTCTCGGCGTTCTCGATGATCACGAGCGAGCCGGTCTTGGCTTTCGCCGAGAGCGCCAGCTTGAGGCCGAGAGCACGGACCTTCTTGGGCAGGTCATGCGCGTGGCTGCGCGGGGTCGGACCCTTGTAGATACCACCCTTGCGGAAGATCGGCGCCTTGCGCGAACCGTGGCGTGCGCCGCCGGTGCCCTTCTGGCGATAGATCTTCTTGGTCGAGTAGCTCACTTCCGAGCGGGTCTTGACCTTGTGCGTACCGGCCTGGGCCTTGTTACGCTGCCAGCGAACCACACGGTGCAGAATGTCGGCGCGCGGCTCGAGATCAAAGATCGCGTCCGTCAGCTCGACTTCGCCCGCGGCACCGCCGTCGAGTTTGATCACGTCGAGTTTCATTCGTCGCCTTCCTTCTCTTCGGCTGCGGCTTCAGCAGGAGCTGCAGCGGATTTCAGGCCGGCCGGCAGAGCAGCGTTCTCGGGGAACGGCTTCTTCACGGCGTCCTTGATGGTCACCCAGCCGCCTTTGGAGCCCGGCACCGCGCCCTTGATCATGATGATGCCGCGATCGGCATCGGTCTTCACGACCTGCAGGTTCTGCGTGGTGACACGGACGGCACCCATGTGGCCGGCCATTTTCTTGCCTTTGAAGACCTTGCCCGGGTCCTGACACTGACCGGTCGAACCGTGCGAACGGTGCGAAATCGACACGCCGTGCGATGCACGAAGACCACCGAAGTTGTGGCGCTTCATGGCACCGGCAAAGCCCTTACCGATGGTCGTGCCGGCAACGTCGACATACTGACCTTCGAAGTAGTGCTCGGCCGAGATCTCTTCGCCGACGGCGATGAGGTTCTCTGCGTCGACGCGGAATTCCGCGATCTTCCGCTTCGGTTCAACCTTGGCTGCGGCGAAGTGGCCGCGCATGGCCTTCGACACGTTCTTGGCCTTTGCCGCACCGGCGCCGAGCTGAACGGCGCTGTAGCCGTCCTTGTCAGCGGTCCGCTGTGCGACGACCTGGCAACCTTCGAGTTGGAGGACGGTCACAGGGATCTGCTTGCCGTCTTCCATGAAAAGCCGGGTCATGCCGACTTTCTTTGCGATAACTCCAGAGCGCAACATCATCTGCCCCCTTACACCTTGATCTCGACGTCCACGCCGGCCGCCAGGTCGAGCTTCATGAGCGCGTCCACGGTCTGCGGGGTCGGATCGACGATGTCGAGCAGACGCTTGTGCGTGCGGATCTCGAACTGATCGCGGGATTTCTTGTTCACGTGCGGGCCACGCAGAACGGTGAATTTCTCAATCTTGTTCGGCAGCGGGATCGGGCCGCGAACAGTAGCGCCTGTGCGCTTGGCGGTGTTCACGATTTCCTGCGTCGATGCATCGAGGACGCGGTAATCGAACGCCTTGAGCCGGATACGGATGTTCTGGTTCATCGAACAGTCCTATTTTGGCGTTGAGGTTGAGAGGAGGATGGACGCGCATCGCCGCACCCTCATCGAACCTAAAAGGCGGGGAATCACCCCGCCCTTCACGACCCGTGGGCCGTTGCGCGCGTATACGTCCGAGAGACCTGCTTGACAAGCCCCAGAGCGCCGGCGCGGCGCGGGTATTTCCGCATTTTGGCCTGATCTGGACGCCACGCGCCCGTCCCGGCGGCCTGCGGAAACGGAAAAGGGGCCGCCCGATGGGCGGCCCCTTCGCAATGCCCGCCCGGTCCGAGGACCGGGCAGAAGCGCATCACTCGA